>NZ_CP006992.1:592500-842500 GCF_001542815.1 Methylobacterium sp. AMS5 | reverse complement strand
GCCCGCTGGCCCAAACGCCCGCGGGCCTTCCGTCGTGCACGACACAACCACGGCGGAAGCTTCTCACAGACATAGCGAGACGTTAGCGCGATCGTCTCCGCCGAACGCGAGCGGATCGCTCGGCACCACGCCACCGCTGGCAGGGGAGGGGGCTTCGCATCCGGAGATCACGGCTCAGGATCGCGGACCAGGCGTGCTCAGCCTGCCCAGCGGGCCGACCCCAGCAAGCCGCCGGCTCGGGGTCCGACGGCGCTAGAGCGTTTTCGGTTTAATCTGGTTCGTATCCTGCTGCGGCGAAGAAGTTGGCGCACTCGTCTGGCGTGACGGTGTCGACGAGGCGTCCGATGGCCGACCACAATCCCTCGACGGTTCGCTCGGCCGCTTTGCGCAGGAGCGCCTTCAGCTTCGAGAACGCCATCTCGATGGGGTTGAAGTCGGGCGAGTAGGGCGGGAGGAACAAGAGCCGCGCGCCGGCTGCCGCGATCGCGGCACGCACGGCCGGCCCCTTGTGGCTTCCAAGGTTGTCCATGACGACGATGTCGCCGGGGCCGAGTTCGGGCACCAGAACCTGATCGACGTAGGCCTGGAAGGCGTCGCGGTTGATCGGCCCATCGAGCACGAACGGCGCGGCGATCCCGGACAGGCGCAGGCCGGCGACCAGGGTCGTGGTCTTCCAGTGACCGTGCGGGATGGGCGAGCGCAGCCGCTCGCCGCGCGGTGAACGCCCACGGGTGCGAGCCATGTTGGTGGAGGTCCAGGTCTCGTCGAGGAAAACCAGGCGCGCAGGGTCGAGATCGGGCTGGCCCTCGAACCAGGCCTCGCGCGCCGCTTTCACGTCCGGGCGTTCCTGCTCGGCGGCGTGAGCTGTCTTTTTTTCTAGGTGAGATCGCGTGCGTCGAGGAAGCTCCACAGGGTGCCGAGCCCCACCGTGAGAGCGTGCTCGTCCCGGAGCCGGGCGCGCATCTCCTCAAGGGTGATATCGTCTTGTCCGTCGATCAGTCCGCGCAAGAAGGCCTCGTGCGGATCGAGCTTCGAGCGGCGCGCTCGCCCTTGCGGACGAGCGGCCACCGTCCCAGTCGTCGTGAGCGCGGCCATCCAGCGGATCGAGGTCGCGATGCCGACCCCAAACCGCGCGGCCGCCTGGCGGCGCGAAGTCGTTGCCGCGGCCTTCACCACGCGCTCGCGCAGGTCCTGGCTGTAGGGTCGGCCCATGCTTCGCTCCTTCTCAAGAGCGATCAGTGAATCAGCCCAACAGCTTCGCGTGAACCCCACCTGCCCGATTCAGCTCAGACCGAAAACGCTCTAGGGCCGAAAGCGTCTTCGCGAGCGTTGGATGCGAACGGCTCGACCGCGGGCGCTTCGCCTCGCAGGCTCCGAGAGCCATCCAGACCGACCCTTCGATCCTGATGAGTAATCGCGGGAAGTGCGGCGATCTCGTTGGCTTTGGCTTCGGCAGAGGTTCTACCCCCCGGCACCTCGCCGGCCGCGCGGTCCCGTGGGGGTTGGCGTGTTGTCGCGGTTTTCGGTGAGAAGCTTTCGCCAACGGATCAGCCGCTCAGGGTCCAGTCTACCGTCGGCAACAGCGTCCTGCACGGCGCAGCCGGGTTCGTGCGCGTGCGTACAGTCGCGGAACCGGCACGAGGGCGCGAGTTCGGTGATCTCGGCGAACAGGGTTGCGATCCCTTCTGCAGCGCCGCTGACGTGCAGCGTTCGCATGCCCGGCGTGTCGATCACCCAGCCGCCCCCCGCAATGGCGTGCAGTGAACGCGACGTCGTGGTGTGACGGCCCTTGGCGTCGTGCTCGCGAATGCCTCCGGTCTCCTGGGGAAGCGCCTGCCCCGGACCGGCGAGCGTATTCACCAGCGTCGATTTGCCGACACCGGAGGAGCCGACCAGCGCCACGGTTTGTCCCACTCCGCACCACGCGGCCAGGGTGCTTGCAGCCCCCGGAAGGCGAGGATTGACGCTGACGACATCGAGCCCGCGCTGCAACGCGGCGGCTTGGTCGCGATAGGCGCCCATATCGGCCGCCATGTCGGCTTTGGTGAGCAAGATCACCGGATTCGTGCCGCCCTGATTGGCCAGCGCCAGATAGCGCTCCAACCGGGCCTGATTGAAATCGGCATTGCAGGAGGTGACGATGAACAGCGTATCGACATTGGCTGCGGCGGGCTGCAGGGCTCTGCTGCCTTCGACGCGTCGCTCCAGGACCGTCCGCCGGTTCAAGCGGCGGTGGAGCATCCGGGTCTGGGGATGAACCAGCACCCAATCGCCCACAGCGAAATCGCCGGTGTTGGTATGAACGGCAAGTTCCAGCTGGACCGATCCCGTCTCCGACAGGGCGGTCAGGCGTGAGCGATGAACCGTTGCGATCCGCATGGGCGCGAGATCCGTCTCGTGCGGTTCACGCTGCTCCTCGAAGAAGGCGCGCCAACCCAGGCTCACGAGCGGCACAGGTGGAAGAGGTTCGGGATGATGGGTCACCAGCCTGCACATGACATGGCATCGGTCTTGTGACCAGCGCCCCGTAACAGGGGGCGCTTTTCCGCGTGCGATGGGATCAGGTGGCACCGCATGTTGTAGCGCGGCCCGCGACAGGTCGGATTTGGGACGAGGCTGAGCTGCTCCCGGGTCAACTCCCATCGCGACGCGCTTCAGATGCTACGAATTTTCGCTCAGGCGCAGCGCTTCCTCGAACAAAAAGCCGATCTTATCGTTACCCGGCTCGACCGGACGACCATCGAACTATTTTTTGGAGGAGAAGGTATTTTCGTCGCTCGTCGCAGTACATTACAGCAACGATACGGAAAGCCGGTGGCGCTCCCAAGGGGAATCGAACCCCTGTTTTCGCCGTGAGAGGGCGACGTCCATTTATCCCCCAGCTTGACCCTACCAAGCGCTACCAAGGCAAAGGCGGTGTACGATAGAGGGATGGTGGTCGGGGTCGTTTCCATGGATCGGCCAGGCGAATCGGAGCTGCACGTCGAACGCAGATGCGATTGCTGGAAACGACGGAAGCAATGCCGACCCTCAGCCGGGGAAGAAGCCCCGCCTATCACCAACACCGTCCTCGCCCGCGAAGGTGGTCACCTTCGCCTTCTCGCCGAGGGCGATCGGAGGCGCATCGTTCTCGATGACGAGGTATTGCACGTCCGCACAGGTCCGGAGCAGGTACTCGTAGAAATGATGCTTGAGTTGGGTCTGACCGACGAGTTTCTCGTCCTCGTCCAAGGGGCCATGCTTCGATTTGTGGCCGTCTCGGTAGCTGACGAGCGGACTGTCGAGCACGATGATGCCGGGGTGGGGTAGACTGTGCCGGCGGCAGAAGGTGAAAACGCCGATCTTGAAGGCGCTGTGCATCAGGGCTCGGACGCCCTTGCCGTTGCCCCGACGGCTGTCGCCGTTCAGCGTGATGTCGTGGGCCTTCGTGTCGAACGATACCCGTGGCGGTCCCGGGTACTTCCAGGCATGCAGTATCGACTGGACGTCCTGGGCGAACTCATCGCCTAGAGAGCCGCTGATGCCCGCCACGACGCTCCCCGGAACGAGCCTGGTCGGCTTGAATGCCGCGATCTCGCGTTTGCGCGCCTCCAAGTCCTCGATCCGACGTTGGATCGAGAGGCCGCGGCGGACCCGCTCCCTCGCAAGGTCGAGCCGTTCGTAGTTCGCCCGGATCGAGCTCTCCAACGGGGTCTCAGAACGGATAGATGCCTCTATCCCCTCGATCTCGCCGGCCCGTTTCTGGATGCGGCCGTCTAGTTCGTCCCGCTTGGAGACCAGTCCGACGATGGTCCGCCGAAGGTCGGCTTGTTCCAGCCGGATCTTCCGGACCTCGGCTTCGACGGCCACGTAGGTTTGCTCGATCTCGCCCAGGCCGTGACTGTGACGCTGATGCTCCGGATCCGCGCCACAATGCGGGCACGGCCTACCCGCGCCAGCGAGCAGGGCCGCCCCGCCCTCGGCAAGGGCATCGAGACGGGCGATGTCGTTCTCGTAGACGGCGGCGAGCAAATCGAAGCGTTCGAGCGTCAAGACGAGCTCCGAACGGCCGTCCTCGTCGAATGCCTGCTTTTCGAGCGCGTCGCGTCGCCTAGCCCGCAGGTCGTCCAGCCGGATCTGCCGTTCCGCTGCCTCGTCCCCTACGGCCCCCAGGGACGCGTTGAGACGGCGTTCCTGGTCCGACAAACCCTCACCGTCCGGCCAGCCTTCCTGCAGCTCCTTATGGGCCTCAGACAAGAGCTCGTCGATCAGCTCAAGCTTGCCCGCGTTACCCCGCTTCTGCGTCTCCGGACTATCGGTCACCACCGTCGCGGAACCGTCGATCCCGGTCATGATGAACTTGAAGACGTTCTTGTTGAACGTGTCGCCCGCCCGCGGATCGATCTGGGTGGGGCTCCACGTCGCCATCATGCTCGTCTCGTCCGTGAGGACGTAGGGGGCGACGTGGCGGAATGTGAAGGTGGCCTTGTCGCCGTTCAGCGTTCGATCGAGTTGATGCACGCCGATGCCGAGTTCGCCCAGCAGGAAGGCCGAAATGTTCGGTCCCTTCGCCCTGTGGTCCGCCGCCAGGGTCCGGTTGGTGGCCCCGGGCGACTGAGGGTCCACCTCGCCCTCGTAAAGGTCGAAGCTTCCGCCGGTCACCCCTCTGGCAAGCGTGACGCGGCCGGCTCGCGGCAGGTCGAGGCATAGCCAGACCCGATCGTAGCCGCGGATCATCTTGATGTCGGGTAGGGAGGACCCGCTGCCGAACATGAAGTCGAGGGCCGCGAGTATGAAGGACTTGCCCCCGTTTGAGGCTCCCCAAACAACGTTGATGCCGGGGACGAAGCCGAGCTCGGACACCGGCTTTTCCGGTCCGGTGATGGCCAACCGGCGGAGGTAGAACCTGGGCGATGGCACGCTCATGCCTGCCGGGCCGGACCATCGGTCACGCCGAACGCATCGGTCCACTCGCCGATGCGTTGCCGAAGGCGCTCCTTGAAGCCGTCCTTCGTATGCCGCCTGACCTCGTCCCGTATCCAGGACGCACACACCTTCAGGTGCTCCGAGTAGGGCGTTTCCAGAAGTTCGATATAAGCCGCGGCCTCGTCAGTGGCCCGGTAGGAAATCCCATCCACGTCGTGCGTCTCGGCGACGAGGTGGCAGCCTCGCATCAGCTGCAGGCTCCGCTCGACCAGACGCCGCCGGACCAACAGCTCTCCCTTGCGGGCGGGCAACTTCGTATGAAGGCTCGGTGGGCCCCCGTGATCGTGGGAATGGACCACGACGTGGTCGAACAGGATCATCCCCGGAAGGTCGACCGCCACAGGACGCAGGTGCTCAAGCACGATCACCGCACGGATGCCCGCCTCCAGAGGCGAGTTGTAGAGCCGGCCGAACGTATCGAGGCTCATGGCGTCCACTTCATCTTTCCGTCGTTGGCGAGGTGGTGGCACACGCCTTGCCGGACCGTCACCCGGACCAGCGTTCCCCCGATGGCGGTCGCCATCAGGGAAGCGTGATCCATCACGGCGCAGAGCCGCTGGTACCCGGTCGCATGGACCCTGCGATGGATGCCTATCACGCCAAGGTAGATGTCTCGCTGGAAAGCCGCGAGCGCCTGTGGGTCGGTGTTGTCACGGTGGAAGCGATCGAACACGGAGGCCTCGAAGAACCGCGTCCGATGCTCGCCTAGGTCGGGCCCGTACTGCGCATCGGTCAGGATCGCATCGACCGTCGTGAACGCGGCGCCACGTGCCTCGCCGTAGACCAGACGGAGCTGGTCGAGGTACTCGATTTCCTCCGGTTGCAAAGCAGCAGGGGCTTCCCCGACAGGTGCCTCCCCGGGAGGAAGCCTCAGCACCCGGCCCAAGGCAGGCCCGGCCGCGGGATGCTTCACGATGTCGGTCGCGGAGAGATACGATACCTGGCTGAAGTCGTAGGCCTCGATGAGCGCCTTGAGCTTCGGAGTGAGCAGTGTCGGATTGCCCCCGCGGGCGGTGATGCCGGTCTTGCAGTGGGTATCCCACTTAGCCAGGAGTTCGGCCCTTAGGTCCGAAGGATTGAGGATCAGGTCGCGCAAGGTCCCCGAGATGCCCCGGGGGGAGACGAACACGTACTTGGTCGGAAGCGTCTTGTACGCGCCGCCCTCGGCGTGGTGGTGGAACACCTTTCCGAGTTCGACGAGCGCCTCCCCCAACCCGAGCGAGCTGGCATACGTCTTCCGCTTGCACTGGTAGAGGTGCCAGGGGCCCTCGTGCTTCGCTTCGGTCAGGAAACCGACGACGTCGCGCCCCTTGTCGTTGGCCTGCCCCAGTCGATGGACGGCGACGTACCCTGTGCCGATACGCTCGGCGAACAGTTCGATGAACTCTTCAAGCTGGTCGTCCTCCAGCTCCTTCAGGGTTATGGCGAGGCTTTTCACGGTCCCGATCCAGGATGGAAGCTCGGCCCACCGCCCGACCTTCGAAGGCGATCCAGTTAAGCCCGATGCCTAACGGGACCGCAACCTGTACGAGCCCATCGACCAAAGAGGACGATCAACCCGACGTCGCCGGCTCGCGAGCGATCACGCGATAGACCGTCGGGCGAGATACCGAGAACAGCTCGGCCAGGTCGGCGATCGCGTACTCCCCGGTGTCGTTCATTCGCCGCAGCTCCTTCTGCTGCTTGTCGGATAGCTTCGGCTTCTTTCCACGCAGCTTGCCCCGGGATCGTGCGATCGCCATCCCCTCGCGGGTCCGCAGGCGAATCAGGTCGCTTTCGAACTCCGCGAAAGTCGCGAGGATGTTGAAGAACATCCGGCCCATCGGGTCGGCCGGATCGTAGATGCTCGCTCCCAAGGCCAGCTTGATCCCCCGGGCGACGAGGGCGTCGGCGATGCCGCGGGCATCCGGGACTGAACGGGCGAGGCGGTCGAGCTTCGGCACGACGAGGGTGTCGCCGGTACGGACGGCCGCGAGCGCCTGGTCGAGCCCCGGGCGTGCTCGGTTCGTGCCGGTCAGGCCGTGGTCGGTGTAGATCCGGTCAGATGCGACCCCGAGCCCTTCCAACGCGGCCCGTTGTGCAGCGAGGTCCTGCCGGTCGGTCGAGCAGCGCGCGTAGCCGATGAGGATCGTCGTCATGCCGAGAAGTGTACGTTTGGCCCCCCGCCATTGAAAGGATCAGCGTACGGTTCTTATGAGACGGCCGCCGCCCTCATGCGGGACGGGTCCCAGCGGACGGTTCGCTGGTGTCCGTTGGACGATCCTCAAACGGACATGTGGTGGACAGGCTTCAGACCTATCGTGTCAAACTGCTGAGCGAAGTCATGTCGTTGGCGGCATCGTCCTTCAGCGTCATGGGCCATTCGAACTCGTCGAAGCGGCGAACGAGGAATCGCGCTTCGTGGATCATCGGCATGACGGCCGCGTTCGAGCCGCGGCAGTCGGCGACGGCCTCCGTCAGACCTCGCGCCGCATCGACGGCCCGGCCGGCCTCTTCCGCCGTGATCCGGCCAAGGCTGGCTTTCTTCGACCATGCCCACGCCTCGTTCGCCAAATCCATCGCCCGTTCCGACGGCTCGGTGCTCTTCCCACGGTAGAGAAAGAACTCGTACAGGTCTCGGATCTCGAAGTACGCCTCCATGGCGGCGCTCACGGCAAACCCCGCCAGCAATCGGACCGTGTCCGATCCGTATGGCGCCTCATCGAGAGCTCCGGCTTGCAGGCCGAGGCCGACACGTCGATCACGCTGCCTTGCCGCGCACTCCCATGCCATACCCAGATCCGCGACGTCGGGGCGGTAGCCGAGCGGCTCGCGGCGCTTCACGGTCGCATGGGGTGTTTCCCGTGCCTGAGGAAACGCTTGAAAAGCCCATCCCTGCCCGAGCAACGATACGAGGGGGTCGTAAGCCCGGACGAGCACGACATCTTCCACGATGCGGACGCGCTCGTCCATGAAGCGCCTGAGATCCGCCACCGCTGAAGCTCGACCATCCTCATGGATCTCCGCAATCTCGATGCCATGCGGGGGGCCGCCCCCATCGATACGGATGCCACTCGTCACGACGCGGCCGTCGTTGGAGACGGCCCTGAGCGGCGTTCGTCGCGTGACGAAGTCGAGGTCCGTATAGGCCACGCCCCCATCGAGGCCGCCAGTGGCCAGGAACGTTTCGAAGTCGTCCACGCCGAATGCGTCCCCGGGGCCGTGCATGCGACGAGCGTTCGATAGACCCGAGACTTGGTACCAGAGCTGACCCTCGAAGACGCGCCAGACGAAGGCCCTTCCCTCGATGCCTACGGTGTAGGTTTCGCCGAGATCCTCCCGGGACCCGGCACGCAGGGCCACCGGAGTGTCCGTCGCGACGAACCATTGGTCGAGCTTGCGTTTCCGCTTGCGTCGAAAGAGCATCGGACTGGGATGCCTGACCGTGACGACCCGATCCTCCGGCATGCCTTTCCTCGCCCCGAAGTGCCGCGCACCGGCGTCGGGCCGCTGTGCGCGTTTCGCTTCGAGGGTGCCGGTCGGCTTGGCATCCCACAAATCTAGGGATGCCGAACGACGTGGCGGTCTCCGGCGTCAGAGGTTCGACGGCAATAACGTACGACGAGGTGGCAACGACATCCACGCGATCGGTGATTCAATCGTTCCTTCGAGGAGGGCGAGGCCCTCCCCATGGTTTCGCGTAACAGGAGATCAGGGCAGGCCGACGCGATAGGTCTTACGTCCGGTCGGGCAGCAGTGGGCATCGCCCCGCCGCGGCACGGCGACCGCAAAGGTTGCAGTCCGATCGCTGAAGATGACCTTGCCCGCCAGCGGGTCCCGGACCTCTGTAAGAGTTCGGACATGTCGCCAGCCTGTCTCGCCCGCCCGGAAGATTGCGGCCGTGGTCGCGGTCGCATTGCCGGTTGGATCCGGCAGGTATGTCACGAAGGCGAGCGCCCTCGATGCGTCCGGTGAGCGTCGGAGTTCGATATGCGTGTCCTCATCGACCGAGCAGCGCCGGTCGTTGCCGTCCGGATCGACGCAGACGATGGACCGGCCGGTGATGAACCAAGCTCGAACGGCCTCCGGCAGGTCGATGGCGGAGGCGGCTCCTGCCTGAAAGAGGAGGAGGACGGCGCCAGCGAAACAGGCCCCATGTCGGGTGACGTCGAGCATCAAACTGGCCTCACGCGTCGGTGCTGGGCATGCCAAGGGCCGCCTCATCGCTCGGCAACCACGAACGTGCCGTTCGGTGCTCTGACGAAACGAAGACGGTCCTTGCTCGCCGGCTCGCCATCCAGGCCGGCTTCGAACTGGCATTGATGGCCACCGCTCTCGTCAGGAGGGTAGCAGGCGAGCTTCTTGAAGGAGGTCAGGACCCGTTCTGGCTTCAGGACGACACCGCGCGGGCCGGCCATGAGAAGCGCAGTCGCGGAATACTTCTGATAGGCGCGCTCCCCGTAATCGACGAGTGCTTGTCGCATCTCCGGCTCGGACGGCTCGTCGCTGCAGGCGCCGAGAGCCAGGCCGAGCGCGGCCAGGAGGGGGAACATAGATTTTGGAAGCATGGAGAAAGCCCGGAGCGTTGGTGAACGAAACGCGAAGGCGGGCGGCGGATCGTGGCCGCCCGTGGTTTCGGCGATCAGCGCAGGAGCTGGAGGATGCCCTGGTTGGCCTGGTTGGCGAGCGAGAGCGCCGAGATGCCGAGCGACTGCCGGGTCGAGAGGGCCTGCGAGTTGGCCGCCTCCTCGTTCATGTCGGCGTTGGTCAGGTTCGCCGACCCCGTTTCGAGAACGTTGACGAGGTTCTTCGTGAAGTCCTGGCGGGTCTGAACCACCGAGAGGTTCGAGCCGAGGGTCGAGGACAGCGAGTTCAGGGACGTCAGCGCGTTGGTCAGCGCGTTGGCGGCCTTCGTCAGGTCGGCGTTGTTCTGCACGCCGAAATCCGCGCCCGGCTGCGTCGTCGCGCTGTCGACGAGGCTGCCGATGCCGAGGCCGGAGGCAGTGAGGGCGTCGCCCTGCACGTCGAGCTTGGACTGCCCACCGCCGGTCTTCTCGTTGAAGACGACCGTGAGCTTGTCGCCGGCCAGCAGGTTGGTGCCGTTGAAGCCGGCGTCCTGGGCGGCCTGGTTGATCTGCGTGCGCAGGTTCTTGAACTGGTCGACCAGGGCCGAACGCTGCGCCGAGGTGCCGCCACCGGTCACCCCGCTCGTCGTCGCCGTGCCGAACAACAAGGCCGTATCGGTCGAGGAGGCCGCAAACGTGCCCACGGTGGTCGCGCCGAGGCTGACGGTGAGCGCGTCCGAGCCGCTGCCGGTGACGCTGAGAAGCCCGTTTGAATCGACCGAGGCGTTCGCGATGCCGGATTTGTTGATGGCGTTGACGACGTCGCCGAGGGTGTCGGTCGCGCCGACCGTGTAGGTGTACACGGCGTTGCCCGCCTTGAGCTGCACTTGGTTGGCGGCGCTGGCGCTGAGCCCGAGATTGCCGCTGACGGAACCCGTCGCGGGTCCGGCGGTGCCGAGCACGGTCTTGGCCATGGCGACGTCGCGCTGGCTCCTGCCCGTGGTGCTGGCCTCGCCGGCGGTGCCGAGCGCCACCGTGCCGGAGACCTTCGGCAGGTTGGTCGCCGCGTTCGACTGCGCCTGGCTGACCACCGACTGCAGCTGCTTCACCAGCGAGGTGACGGTGTCGATGCCCTTGGCGGCGGCCTGGATGGTCTGGATGCCGTTGGAGATGCCGTCGAGCAGTCCGGACAGGGCGGTGGAGCGGTTCGAGAGGTTCTGGGCGGTGAAGAAGTTCACCGGGTTGTCGAGGGCGGAGTTGACCTTCTTGCCGGTGGCGAGCCGGCCCTGGTTCGTGGCGGCCAGGCCGGCGGTGTCCTGCAGCGACAGCAGGTTCTGCCGCGTCGCGGCGGACAGCGTAATGGCGGATGACATCTCGGGATCCTTCTCCGCTCGACGAGGGGCGTCGAACAGTGAGCAATCCTCGGATCAGCAAGTTTATCACCTCAAAACATTTCCGGATGAACCAATCCGAACTTGTCTACCAGCGTCCTGATTATGTCTAATTCCGTCCCGACCTATATTAAGCGAAATTTGAGGCGGGACTTGCTGGATAATGACTTGCTTTTGTCGGCGCTTTGACGCCTGTGTCGCTTCGTCCATCACGACGTTCGACGCATGCAGCCAGAAGTCATAGACCCGCACATCCCGCTTCTGGGAGACGAGAAGCTACGCCGGGAGGCGTGGGTCGAGACGGTCGCCCCGATCTGGGTTTCGACCCCCGATCGCGACCGGCCGCTTCCCGATGAAGTGCACTTCCGTGCCTGGAGGGTCGGCGGCATCCATCTGTACGGACTGCATGCGTCGGCGCAGACCGTGGAGCGGACGGGTCCGCAGATCGCCTCCCATGCGGTCGATCACGTCTACTTCCAGCACCACCTGAACGGGCGCGCCATGATCGACGCTTCGTCGGGCGAGACGCCGATCGACGGCGGGGACATCCTCCTCGTCGACATGGCGCAGCCGGCCTTCGGCCGAGCGTTCACCGGCGTCGATGCGATCAGCCTAGTTATCCCGCGGCGGGCCTTCGACGCTCGGGTGGGCGAGGTCGGCGACCTCCACAGGAGCGTCCTCTCGCGACGCGATCGGCCGCTCGTGCGCCTGCTCTCGGACCACATCCGGAACGTCCGGCATTGCCTCGACGGCACGGACGAGGAGCAACGGAACCTTCTCTCGGTGGCGACGGTCGCCCTGTGCAACGCTGCCCTGACCCCGGTATCCGACAGCGGCTACAACCGTCCGGCGGTGGCGGCGATCGAGATCCGGCAGTTCATCGAGGCGAACCTCGATCGGACCGACCTCGGCGTCGAGCTGCTCTGCGCCCGCTTCGGGCTGTCGCGCACGCCGATCTACGCGCTGTTCGAGCCGGAAGGCGGCGTGATGACCTACATCCGCAATCGTCGTCTGGCCCGGGCGATGCGCATCCTCTCCGGCGTGGAAGGCGGCGACGCCCGCCGGATATCGAGCGTGGCCTACGCTTGCGGCTACGAGAACCTGAAGAGCTTCAGCAAGGCATTCCATGCGCGCTACGGGGTGAATCCTCGGGATGTCGACGCATCGTTTCGGGTCGGGTCCCGCTGGGAAACCGGGACGGCGCTGCTGTCCTGGATCAAGGAGCTCTGAGGTGTCGTCGGTCAGCCTGCCGGGACGCTACCTCGACGAAGCCGGTGTGGAGCGCGATTGCATACTCCGCGGCGACACACCCGACGTGCTAGAGATCATTGGCGACCGCGCCCTTGTCCCGGGCGAGCGGATCGTCTGCCGGATCCCCGGGCTCGGTCTTCTCAGGGGGCGCACAGCGGAACGGGGGGACGGGGCATTCCGCCTGGATCTGGAGGCGGGTCCCGACCAGAGGGACCGCCTTGCCGCGCGTCTCGCATGGCACGCCGCCCAGGGGGAGGGAGCACCGGACCGGCGAGAGGCTGTCCGGGTCGTGCCGATCCGAACCGAGGTGGTCGTGATCTGGGACGGCGCCGAAGCCCTCGGTCGATTGCGCGACGTCTCCATCAACGGGGCCTCGGTCGATCTGACGCCACGTCCTGAAATTGGGACATCGGCTACGATCGGCCGGCGCCGAAGTCAGGTCGTCCGCCATACCGAGGGCGGTATCGGCGTCCGATTCATCCTCCCGCTGAGCCCTCAGGACGTGACCGAGAACATCATTCTTTGAGCCGCCTCGGTTGCTCGGTAAGGTCGTCCATCAATTCCCTGCAGGGTCTCAAATGGGTGGTTAGCGGCTGTTCGAGGCGGCACCCTTGTCTTGGCGCCAGAGAACGCAATTTCCCCAGTAATCGATAACGGGAGGAATATTTTCAAAATCAAGCGAGAACCAATATACATCACCCCACAGCTCTTCTGTGCCGCTTGTCATGCCGCCAAGAAAAACGCTGCCGTCTTCGTCTTTCACAGCGCTGACGACATCCCAGCGCATGCTCATTCCAGAAATGCTAATATCAATGATTCCATCCCAGTCATCAATTGGCTGAAATATTATTTCATAGGGGCCGTCAACACTGTCAAATGACATGCGAAAGGCGTGCGGAACGGTTGTTCTCATGGTCGTGATGCTATCAAACTTTGATGCCAGCAATGGGTCGGAAGCAGGCACCCGCGCGGTCAAGCTGATTGGGTTTCGCCCCTAGGGTCCAAACTCAATCAGCTCAACTGCGCGAAGGGCTGCTGGGGGTGGGAAGCGGCTCAGTCGTCCTCGTCCTGACGAACGGAAACAAAGCCCGTGGTCCAATGGTCCTTGTCGAGGGAATAGACCGAAATCTCGAAACCCTCGGGATGATCGCGAAAGCCCGGCTGCCCCTTCACCCTCAACACGGCTGCGTCCGCACTCTCTTGAGATCGGTAGACACCGATGAGCTTCGCGTCGTCCGCGTGCTGATCATCGGCCCGGACGTGCCAGAGCAGGTAGACGGTATCCATCGGCCTACGATGACCCAAGGGGCGTAGGTCTGCAAAGGGTCGTTTGGAGACCTACTGGAGGGGAATGCCCCAAATATCGGTCATCCCCCACAGCCTCCAGGCACGCTCCTTCTCGTAGGCATTCCGCTCCTCGATCCGAGCGGCCGACGCTCGGGCGCGTGCGGTCGCCGACAGGTTGGCTATCGTCGCCGCATCCATTCCCGAGAGGTGTCGGCGCAGCATCAGGGCCCGGCCGGGGGGAAGCCCGCGCAGGCGTTCGAGCGCAGCGACCGCACCGCCTGCGTCACGTCGGCGACCGCCTCCGTCAGATCCGCCAGAACTTCGATCAGATCCTCGAATCCCGAACCGTCCGACTCCGTCTCCCGAGGAGCCAGCGCCGCTACGAGCGCGTGCAGAATCCTGTCCTGTGCGTCGAACCTGCGTGCGATTTCCATTCCGTCCATCGAGCATTCCTTCCAGTTCCAGGCTGCCGAGCCGTGCATGCACTGCCGCGGCGAAGATCCGCTTTCCTTCGAACTGCCGGGCCGCCGCGCCGATCACGCGGGTAGCGAGATGCGCGGTCCCACTCGCATCGACGATGACCAGCCCCTTCCGTCCGTGCCGCAGGTCGAGCCCATGGGCGCGCAGGGCGCCGACGAAACCGGAGCCGTCGCGGCTCCCGTTCCACGCAGTGAGGGCCGCACGACGCACGGTATCGAGGGGGACTCCGGTCCGCTCCTGCAACCGGCGCTCCCATGGAGTGAGGCGCGCGATCGGACACGGAGCCTTCGGGCTCCCGGATCGCGCGAGCCAGTCGGCGACATCCGCACGCCCCTCCGCTCGTAGGCGGCGTTCGATCGACCGGGCATGCTTCGAGGCGACCGGGCGCATGCCGAACTCGAACTCGACGATGCGGCCGACCTTCTCGCGGCGGGCGAAGTCCCAGGCCAGGTCTACGACGCCCCCCGACGGGCGCACGAGGCTGTAGACGCGGTGCTCGTGCCTTCGGCCGTGCTTGACGTGCACGGCCCCGCAGTAGGGCTGCTCCGCCATTCCGAACTCGGCCTCGAACAGCGCCCACCACCGCGCCCGGGCCCCTGCCTCATTGGCGATTCCCGGGTCCGGATCGACGTGAACATGGTAGACGGGGCGGTCGGTTCGACCGCCGAGCGACATGGCCACGAGCTCGCGCACCTGCGCGACCAGGTCTGTGCTTCCGAGTCCCCGTGCCGGGACAACCGCGACTTCCTCGTTGTCGGCTTTCAGGAGATGAAGGGCGAGTGCATCGCCGATCCCGCGCCCGCGCACGGCGCCGGAGATCATCGTCCGGCATGCCGCATCAGGATCGGGATGAGCAGGCCCCGTGCCCGGTCGAGGCCGGCTCGGGCGGCGGGGATGTCCTTCAAGCTGATTGCAGCGTTCACGGATGCAAGTTCGCGGACCGCCGTCGAAATCGCCACGACCTCCTCGCTCGGAAGGATGCCCGGTCGACGGCTACGAGCATCGACGGGGGACTGCAGGGCGACCCGTTCCATCAGGAGGCGGCGGACCCAGGCCCCCGAGGTGAGACCGTCACGGCCCGCGGCGGCGGCGACGGCGTCCCCGAGCTCACGGCTCATCCGTGTGACGAAGCGCAGATCGAGCGTCGGCCGACCTGAACGTGAGGAAGAACCGGGATCGTTCTTTGCTGCGGTGATTGGATCGATGGCGTCATTGGACTTGGTGTTCATGGGGGCACTCTCGAATGGGGTCATTTCGCTTTCGCGGGGAACGGGACGTGGGCGACAGCTTCATCGGGAACAGGAAGGGAGCCGGATCCATCGTCGGCGCGGCGGCGCCTCCGCTCGACGCGCTCCAGCCCCGCCCTGCGTCGTTCCTCGATGACGGCGCGTATCGCATCGGGGACGGCCAAGGGGTCCGGGATGCGGGTCCGATGCAGCCGAGCCCGCGCGACCTCGGCGTCGAGCCGCTTCAGGGCACGCTCCCAGGTATCGACGTCGCACAGCATCTCGTGGCCGACGATGGCGCGCTCGACCCGCTCGTCGATGTCGGGTCGGGCGCGCCAGGGGCGCTGTCCGGTCAGCCGCCTTGCGTAGGCCCATGCCCAGATCTCGGGACCCATCGCCTCGAAGAGCCGAGCCATGTCGGCATCGCGGGCGGTGGTTAGCGTGCCTGCATCCAAACGGCGGGCGTACTCACGGGTCGCCGTCGCCAGGGACAGCAGGCGTGGTGGATGTCGGATAGCCGGGGCTACCTTCGCGGACGCTGCGATGGGATCCGCCGGAGGATCGCCGCCCCGTTGCGGCATCCACCATCGCGAAGGGATGACAACCAGTAAAATTTTATGGATTGCTTTGCGCATGCCAAACTTGCCAGCTCACACGAAGATGGACATGGCTGGAATTGAAGCACGTCACGTCATTCGATACGTAATTGCATGACAAATACAGATTAATACGGTTTCACGGTTTCCCGCACTTGCAACCTTTGGGCGCACACGTGAGCGTATCTGCCGTTCGACAACAATGTCCGTCGAAGTTGGGCGACACAACCAGCGACAGTCAAGGAACGAATCGGTCGGTTGTGGCCTCCTCTGCACGCCCCCGGAATTATTCTGCTATCTCACTGATTCGTCGAGTTTTCCTGTGTTTTCCCCAGGCATAGGAATGCCAAGGGATTACAACCATGGCTGGATGATTTTCTGCTGACGCTCAATCGGTTCGACCACAGGGCCACGAATTTGGCTCGCCCACGACCATGCGGGAATACTTGAGGCTCCACCAAGGAGCTCTGTGCGATGTTCGACGTCATCGGCCGCTGGTTCGGCCTGAGGAAGAAGCCATCCCCTCGGCGGATGCCCGTCCTCGAACTTCGAGACCCCGTGCCACTGCAGCCGTTGCCGTATCGGCACCCGCCGCCGAAGGGACCCCGTCGCCCGTCCCTGCAACAGACGCATGACACGATCGGAAGCTCCGGTGCGGGAGGAAGAGTTGCGCCAGCCATGGCCGTCATGCGTTCGCATGCCGTCCAGATGCCGCCGCCCGTTGCGGCGTCACCAGGGCTCCCGCCCGTGGACCCGGCGAACCAACCGAGCTGCGGCGCCCAAGAGATCATTGCACTGGCCCAACCGGAAGTTTCGTTGGAGCCCGCGCTCTGCGCGAAGAAATCTCCTCGCACCCGGAGCCGCAAGTCTCGCTCGGGTTGCAACCGGTAACTGTTCGTGAACCGGCTCGCTTTCATGATCACCCCGCAGTTGCGGGGAGAGGCCAGGGTCGTCCTGCTCACGCGTAACCCGCGCGAGACGGCGGCCCGACGCTTGACGCATCCATACCCCGTTCATCACGCGACCATGGTCCGCCGCGTAGAGGGAATGCCGCCCGGTTGGACGGCGCGGATCCTCGTGTTGCGAAGGGCGGACGGAATCGACGAGATCTACCTGCCGCTTATCAAGTACCAACGTGCGTACCCCAACCGGTCCGCGACTTGGCAGAACGACGTCGTGCGAGCGGTCGGCCTGTTCTGGGACTACTCCAGGGCCACGGCTGCAGGCGCGACGCCCATCCCGATTGTTAGCGCGCAACCCTTCCTGAAAGAGCTGCTCCAAGGGTTCGCGCTTGCTCTGCGCGAGGGCACCGTTGTCGAGGGACGGGACCCGACCGGCCTGTACTGGCCGGGATCGCCTTACTCGGTGACCAAGAACCTCGTCCGGCGCATCGAGGATTTTGCGCGGTGGTGCCATACCGTTTCTTCGTCCAGCCAGCATCGTACCGATCCGACAAGCCCCCCGAATGACGGGCTCAGCTTCACCGACATCCTGGTGTGGTCGCGCCTCCGCAAGTTCGAGATGCTGAGCTACATCTCCGCCGAACCGCGCTCGGTTCGTCGCCGTAGCGTCGTCAACCTAGGCAAGGACCCGCGGGGGCATGCGCTCGAAGCCGTGAAGTTCTTCCCCCGCAAGGACGCTGCGCGGCTGCTTTGGGAGGGACATCGACGCCCAAAGTCGGCCGGAGGGGGCGACGCATATGGTGCGCACAACGCGCGCGATCAGATGATGGCGCTTATCGACGGGTGGGGTGGGCTGCGCCGCAGCGAGGCCCTCCACCTGTGGGTCGGCGACGTCGTGGAGAACCCTGACAAGCCGGGACATGCCCTGGTGGTGCTGCATCACCCCACCGACGCTGCGATCGAATACCGGGATCCAATCTCCGGGTGCCTGCAGGCCGGGACCCGTGGTCAGGCTCTGAACAGCGTCTACGGGTTGAGGGCGAGGAACGTCGAGAAGCGTGGGCGGTATCATGCCGGCTGGAAGGGGATGGACCTCGATCCGCAACACACCGCCATCATTCACTGGTTGGACGACCGGGCGGCGGCACTCTTCTGGGTCCTGTACCTCACGTACATCCGGTACGTCAGACCGCCGATCATGAGACGTCGGAAGGCGCTCAGGGGCTACGATCACCCGTTTCTCTTCGTCTCCGAGGGGCGGGATCGAAACCCCGGCGATACGAGTCGCCCCGGCGATCCGTATTCGATGCAAGCCTACGAACGGAATCACAAGGCGGCCGTCCTGCGGATCAATCTGTCCTACGGGAAGCGATACGGCACCACCACGCACGGCCTTCGTCATATGTACGGCCGCACGCTCGCGGACCTTCGCGTGTCGCCGGAAATCATCCAGAAGGCGATGCGCCACACCAGCGTGCTCTCCCAACTCGTCTACGTGGCCCCGGACAACGCAACGACCGATGCGCGCCTGCAGGAGGCTTGGGATCGATTGCAGACGGGCGAGTTGAGCCTGCCGGTCAGAGCGAGTCCAGGGAGCGGGGCACTCGACCAGGACGCGCTGAGCGAGAACACCACTCAGGCTTTGCTGCGCCTCAGGGAGACGATCTTGGACGGAGGCAGTATTGCGTAAATTCGATTACGTCATTCGAGCGGAGCATAAGCTCGCGGAGCATTGGATCAACACGGATCCGAGACGTTTCGCGATATTGCCGACTGGCGACCGTAAGGCATTCGAACGCGCTGTTGCCGATGTCGAAGATCTGGTCGATCGATTCAACAAAGCGACGTCGAGCGACGACAAGGCCGACTTCATCGGCCGCCTACTCGATCTTCACCGGCGCGGTGCGGTCCTCTGGCCGATGGGCGCGTTCTTCAACCACTCGGTGCTCGGCGCCGTGGATACTCGGCGCGTCGAGAAGGACCTGCGCTCGTCGGGAAGCGACCTGCTCGTCATCCTGGATGCGCTGGAGAGCGACGCCGAGGGCCCCTTCGTGAGTTACAGGCCGCTACAGCGGCGAAACTTCGCTTTCTCGGCCTGGAAGAGCCTACTATCCCTACGACTCGCCACATCGAAATCGTTGTCGACCCTGGCCACGTACGACCACGATGACTTCGAGGCACTGGCGCGGGCGGTGCGTCCCGGTGGCAATTGGGAAGAGTGGTACACGTCCGCGAACAGAAAAGGGTTGCAGTACGTCGCGCGCTTCGTGGCCGTGAAACTCCATGACCCGAACTTCGCAGCATCGATCGAGCGCTCGGCCGTCCCAGGCTTACCCGGACCTCGCCGTCCGGACCCGTTCAAGGCTTGTCCACACTTGGGATGGCTCGACGAACTCTACGAGCAGTTCCTCGACGAGAGCAAGATCTTGATCAAGAAGGGGCCGCGTGCAGGAAAAAGGTTGCTCGGCGAGTTCTTCATGACGCTCCCAAAAGGAAATCCATCACGGGTGGAGACCGCCTTCAACGTCAATGACATGGCCGATTTGCGTGTGTTCGCGGCAAATTGGTCGACCCCAACCCAGCGCATCCTTGCGATGGGGAAAATCAACGAGTTCATCGACTTCATCGAACGTCAGCATCGGCTTGGAGCCATCAAGACGAACGGAACTTTATTGCTCGGTTTGGAGCGTCACGAGGTCGAACATTTCAACAAGAGCGTGCAGGTGCCTGCTGGGGCATCACGATCGGCGGACGTGTCGGCACGTCCGATGCCGACGCGCTACCACTTACGCCTCAAGGAGATCATCACGGCGGACGATTTCGCGTGGCCAAAATCGCTGCGGAACGGTGTGAATGGACGCCCGCTCCATTCGATCCCGTGGCGCGATCCGGAGACCGGTCGTTCGACCGAGGTGTTCTGTCCTGTCCTACCCCGATTGCTACTCCTGATGTTGGACCTGCCCTTGCGGAACGTCCAGGTCCGAAGGCTCGACAGTGGCGAGGGCGACGCCGAACGGTGGAACTCCACGACGCACTCTTGGGAGGCGAATACCGGACGCCATGGCGGCTTCTGGAAGCGTATGGGTGTTCGCAATCCGAGACGTGGCTGCATCCGCCGCATTGCGACCAGCGAGGGCGGATCCATCACGGGAATCTATGTCAATTCGAACAAGACACAGGACCGTGGCGTCCTGTTCGACGACACGGCCGGCTACGAGATTCCATGGGAGCATGTCGAGGTACTGGAGAACCTTGATGCCCTCCGTGATTGGCAGGAGCGGTACAATCCAGTTGCCGGCCCGCTACCCCATTCCGAACTGGCTCCTCACATCTTCAACGACGAGCCCTCGAAGTCGGTGCGCGCGCTCATCCCCGACCGCTTTTTTCTGTTCCGCTATCCGCAAAATCCAGGGGAGCGGGGGGCCGAAATGCCCGTCAGCTACCCGACCTGCCTGCAATTTTTCTACGACGCGCTTGAGGAGCTGGAGCGTCGCTTGAACCTGGAGGACCCCGAGCGGCCGGTCACGATCATCACGGGGCGCGACCACTCGGGAGCGCCGAAGAAGGCCGTGTTCACCCTGCATGGGATGCGATCCTCGACCCTGACCAGCCTCCACATGGCCGGTGTGCCGATCGAGATGCTGAGCAAGGTGGTGGCTGGCCATGCGTCGATCCTGATGACGCTGAAGTACGTGAAGTTCGACCCGATGCACGTCAGCCAGGTGCTCACCGAAGCCCGCCTCAAGGCGGCGACGAAGGCCAAGGCCGAGTTTCCCGATCTGCTTGGCAGCGCCACCTATGCGCATGCCATTCGGATGACGGCCCGGCTGACTGATGACGGCGTCAAGCAAATGAAGGGGGCCTATAAGGAGCCATCCACTTGGCTTCGCCTCGACATAGGCCTGTGTCCGAACGGCGGAACGCTGTGCAACATCGGGGGTGACGCAATCCAGCGCCGGAACGACAAGGGGGTCGACAAGTCGACGTACGCTCCGGTCCCGGGTGGGGAGCGGAACTGCATCCGTTGCCGCTTCTTCGTGACCGGTCTTCCATTCCTCATCCCGCTGTGGGCTCACGGTTCCGCGATCATGGCTCAGGCGGACGCCTGCGCCCGGCAGGCCGACGAACGCAGCGAGGAAGTGCGACGTCTGAAGCAGCATCGGAAGACGGTGCGGGAGCTCGGCGAGACCGTGACGGATGATCTACGTGAGAAGATCACGGCCACCGAGGAGGCTCACATCCACGATTGCGAGCGCCGAAACCAAGCGCTCGCGGATTTCCACTCGACCCTGGCGCTCATTGAGAAGATTCGAGCGATAGCACAGCACGCCGGCGATCTTGAGGAAGGGCAGAACCTTCCCATGCTTCTGCCGGATGACGAGATCCCGGAGATCGTCGGGCGGGAATCGACGCGCTTCGAGGTCATCGATGCAGTCGTCCAGCAGTCGCGCTGCTTTCCCTCGCTCGTTTCGGCGGACATCGAACGCGAGCGCGACGAGTTTCTGAACCAAATCCTCTACCGTAACGGCTACGTTCCCATCACGATGTCGCCCCTCCCGTTATCGGAGCGGCGCCGGGCGGCCGACGCGATGGCCGCCTTCCTCCTGCTGGAGTTGGGCGCTGCTGAAACGGACCATCTCGCCGCCGGCCGGAAGTCCCTTTCCGACCTCGGGTTGCAGGACAAGCTTGAGGCCGCCTGTCGGACGGCCGTGGGTAAGCCGCTGAACCGGATCGAGGCTCGCCCGCTTCCGGAGACCATCCCGGCGCCCGACCGCATCCTTGCGGCGGAGTAAGGCGATGAGCAAGTCGGTCGTTCCCGAGATACTCGGTCAGCTGGAGCCGTGGTTGGCGGAGCGCATCGAGGCGTGGAAGAATCAACCCGCGGATGGACGCGAGGCGACGCTGCCGGCCACGCCAGACGGCAAGGTGAACGTCCGGGGAGTCGCCCGCGCGCTCAGTCTGAGGCCGAGCCAGGAGCAGCATCTGTTCCGAAACGCGGAGCTTCGCACCGCCATCAACGCCGTGGCTGCGGAGCAGGGACTCAAGCCCGTTGGGGCGCGTGCGGATGCGGACCCATTGGACAAGGTCGTCGTGGATCGTCTGAAGAAGGTTCAGGCGCGGAGCGGGGAACTCGCCAAGATCGTCGCCGAGCAGGCGGCGACCATCGAAAGGCAGCGGAACGAGATCCGGAGCTACCGCGAACAGCTGAGTCTTCTGGCGGAAACGGGCCAAATTCTACGCACGGAGCCGCCGCGATGATCGATGTCGCCGTCGAGACCATCGTCTCGCGCCGGGATTGGGGCGTCATCTTTTCGGCAACGGTACTGACGAAAGGGCATGCCGACCACGGTCGCAGGATACGAGTACGGGCGTCCATCAGCGCCATGTCGGACGCCCCCGAGGTCGGGGAGACCTGGGCCATCGACGGTGAGGTTTTGGATACGGCATACGGCCGACAGGTCGATGCCGAGGCCGCCCGCCGCGTGATGCCGGACGGAGCGCTCGTCAGGGGGTACTTGGCGTTCAACGTTCCGGGTATCGGAAGGGATCGTGCGAGCCGCCTGTGGGATGCCTTCGGCGATACCTTGGGCACCGTACTGTCCGACGAGCGGAACATCCCACGCATCGCCGAAGTGATCGCCCCTGACCGGCCGCTTCTGGCGCTACGGATCGCTGCTGCCACCGTCGCGGCATGGCGAGCGGCCGCCTCCGAGGCCGCCGCCATGGCCTGGATGGATGGTCATGGCGTTTCGAACCTAGCAGTTGCCAGGCGGGTCGTCCGGATCCTCGGCGACGAGGCGGTCGGGATTCTCGCGGACAACCCGTACATCCTCGTGCCCCTCCTACCTTGGAAGAACGTCGACGCCCTTGGAAGGCGGCTCCTGCCCACCATCGGGGCGACGGGGTGGGACGTCCGGCGGTTCGTCGGGGCGGCCGACGAAACCGTGAAGCGGGCCCTCGCCCGCGGCGATACGGTCATGGCCCCGGAGCACGTCCGGCTCTCCCTGGGACGTTTGCTCAAGACGGATCGTGCCGAAGTCATTGAGGACGCGGTCCAGGCCGCGGAACGGAACGGCGCCCTCGTGTGTGTGGAGGAAGGCTACCGGGCCCCGGGAGCCGCCTTGATGGAAGATCACGTCGTTCGGCGCCTCAGATCCTTGGTGTTCTCGCACGCGGCTTCGCCGGTGAGACTTCTGTCGCCGAGCGGCATCGCCGAACTGGTCGCCGATGTCACTCCGGTCGGCCGGCCGCTGCATTCGCAACAGACGGACGCAGTGCTTCGCATCCTATGCTTACCGGTGGCATGCCTCACCGGTGGGGGCGGGACCGGTAAGACGTACACCTGCAAGGTCTTGTGTGACGCGTGGGAGCGTCTTGGCGGAGAGGTGCTACCTTGCGCTCTCGCCGGAAAAGCCGCGTTGCGGTTGTCCCGATCCACCCGCCGCCTTGCGAGGACGCTGGCGCGCACGCTCGGCGAGCTCGACGAGCGGGACCGGCTGGATCGGGTCATCGACGATCCCGAAGCTGACGAGAAGACGCGCTCCGCTGCGAGCCGCAAGCGGGAGACCTTGGCGCGGATCGCTACCTCGACGCTGGTCCTGATCGACGAGGCCTCGATGGTCGATCTGCCGACAGTGCATGCGATTGTTCGCCGGATGCCCGATGGTGCGCGCCTTCTGCTGGTCGGGGACCCTGCTCAGTTGCCTCCAGTGGGCTTCGGGCTGGTCTTCCACCGCCTAGTCGCCGACGACGGAATCACGTCCCACCTCACGCACGTACACCGCCAAGCCGCGGAGACGGGTATCCCTGTGGCGGCCGCGCAGGTGCGTAGCAGATGCATGCCGATCTTCGAGCGTTACGCCGGGGTGCAGGATGGAGTGTCTTTCGTTGCGGTTGAGGGGGCTGCGTTCCCGGGCACCGTGGAGCGAGTGGCGCTCGAACTGGGCATTCTTGAGGGGGGCTCGATCATCGTGACCGCAACAAACGATGGTGAGGCCGGGGTCAAATCCCTCAACGAAATGCTCCACGACCGGCATGCCGAACGGACAGGGAATGAGCCCATGCGTGGAGTCCTGGGACGGTTCTTCTCGGCGGGCGCACCTGTCATTTTCGGGCGGAACGACTATCGGTTGGGGCTCTTCAACGGCATGCTCGGACGCGTGACGCGGACGTTCCCGGACGATCGCGCGCTGGAGGTGATATTCGAGGGTGAGAGCGATTGCAGGCGACTGACGGAGGAGCACCTCGTCGATCTGGACCTCGCCTACGCCGTTACGTGTCACAAGTGCCAGGGATCCAGCGCGCCCCGTGTTGTCGTCCCGATTTACCAAAGTCGCGTACTTGACCCGTCCTGGCTCTACACCGCGTTGACGAGGGGCGAGCGTCAGGTGGTGTTCGTCGGAGAATCCAAGGTCTTTCGGGATTCCCTGGCCCTGCCGTTCGCTGCCGAGAGGCGGCAGGTTGGCCTGCGTTGGGCGGAGCTTGTGGCATGAGCGTTCAGGTCACGGAAGCGCTTGCAATCGTCGATAGGTCCTTGGCCGAGCTGACGGAGGCTGCGACCCAGGATCAGGTTCGCGTGAAGCTCGCGAACCTCAACGAGGTTTGTCGCGTTCTCGTCCTCGAAGCCGCTCAGCGACCGACGATCCCCGAGGTGGTGCGGCGATATAAGGCGCGTTTCCCGGCTAAGGAGCACAGCCTTGCCGAGCAATCGCTTCGGAACAAGCGCGGCGGAGCGAACCCTTACATCTCCCTCCTGAAAGCTTGGGCGGGCGCTGCGGAGTTCGTTCTGGCACCATCCCGAGCCCGCCGTCACAATCCTGAGCCGACCGAGCTGCTGTCGCCTGACGAAGTCGCCGGCATCGACAATCCTGCGCTTCGGCATCAGGTCGGTCTCGTCCTGACGCAAAACCGAAGTTTGAAGACGCAGCTCGACATACTCAAGAAGGCCGCGAGATCGACCGTCCTGCACGTCGTCGATGGCTCTGCAGTGGCGACCAAAGACAGCGCTCGGTTGCCTCTCGCGAACGAGTTGGCCCTGAACGTGACCGAGGTGGAGGCGCTGAAGGACTTCGTCGATGTGCGCAAACTGAGAGCTAGGGGGCTTCGGCGCGCGGAGGACGGAGCAATCGAGAGCATGGATGGACGGAGCCTCAGCGACCCGGGCTTCGTTGAGGCTGTGGAGAAGATTGTCCGGAGTTACGAGTAGGACGAAGATGGCGCTCGTTTGCGGCAAAGCACGGGCTGCCCGCCCAGTGATCGGATAACGGGCGAGGGCTCGGGTTGCTGCAGGTCAGCTCGATGAGGGGGACCGGCGAACCACGGCCTCCACGATGCGATCGACGGCGTCGGGTCCCTCGGCACGAGCGGGGGGACCCGAGATGAACTCGTCGCCCGCGTCGATGGGATAGACCAGAACTTCGCCAAGTCCCGATTCGACCGCCTGCTCCACAAAGACTCTGAAGTCGGGGGTTGGCTGCGCGGCCGCCGCGCGGCTCAGGACGCCGGCCACCAAGTCGCACAACTGTATGGAGGGGCAGTCGTGGCTGTGTGCGCTCACCGTGGCCGTGACAGGGATCGGCAGGTTCATCGTCTTGGCGCCGACCGTGATGGTCACGGCATCGACGTCGGGGTTCGTAATCGCCTCCCACCTCGCTGATTGCCCGAAAAAGTGCAGGCTTTCGTCGTGAATGACCTCGAACGGCCCTTGATGCCGCTGCAACCAATGCCCCATGCACTCGACCGCGGCCGTCACGTGAATCTCGTTTGAATCCTCGAAGGAATCGAGGTCGTTGAGCGCGGCGAAGTGCCGAGCTCCCTCTTCCATGAGGTCGAGCGTGACCCCGGATCCGTATGGCGCATCCCGACGAGCGCCGACCAGGGCCGCATGCAACGTCGCCAGCTTCGCTGTGTCGGGGGCTCTGGCGAATTCGTTGTAGGTGGACAAGAGACCGTCCGCCACCGGCCGGGCGAGGAGGTTTGTGAACACGAAATACGCCGAGTTGGCGAAGCGCCGCGCATAATCGCCCGAATAGAAGTCGTAGCCTTTCGCCCGCAACAGCGGCTCGACGAGATTGTCGACCATCTTGCAAACAAGGGTGAAGCGTTTGCCGATTTTCACGGCACAGAAGCTGTCGGGCCGCCTACCCACCTCCCGGGCGAAGTCGAGGAACTGGCGACGGCCGCGGCCGCCCTTGAGAATGGATCTGGACTTGAGTTCTTTTCCCTGCCGGCCCGGGAAGCAGCGAGCGATGATCTCCGCAGCCTCGGCCTCACAGATGTCGGTGCTCGCAAGGGTGAACCACGGCTGCGCCTCGTCGAAGAGGTGCGTTCCGGTCTGCCCACTTTCGTCGAAGAAAAGCTTTTGCACGGGGACGCCCCTCCGATCTCGGTCGTTAGCCGGTAGCTGAGGGATCACGTTCCGTTTGCGCCGCCGACGTCTGACTTCAGCGTCCGCGTGACCGATCTGATGAACTGGTTGAACATGTCTTCGTAGGGAAGTGCTTCCCACAGGTTTGCTCTGGAATACCACCTTTGGTGTCCAGCAAACTGCACGTTGTTGTTTAGGCTTGTTGCAGATTGTAAAATCTAAAACCGCAGTTTCAAATGCAAATACTAACTAAGTGCTGTTAAGGAGAGACAAGCAAGCGTCGGTGCAATAAATAATATCGGTAGAAGCCAAATAAATTGGCGCTCCCTAGGGGACTCGAACCCCTGTTTTCGCCGTGAGAGGGCGACGTCCTGGGCCACTAGACGAAGGGAGCCCATATATTCCTAGCGCCAAACTAGGAGTACACTTGCAGGAACCGGTGGTCAACCCCATCCGATCAGGACTGTAGCAACTTCCAAGGGCCTTGGGAGGCAACTTGGTAGGGCTACCAACTCTAAGCCCTTGCACCTACACACTTGGTAGGATGGTAGGGGTATAAAGACCTCCTAGACCGCTAGACGATGGGAGCTTCCGGGCCGACGGGGGTTCGTATAGCGAGGCATCCCGGACCCCGCAAGCGCTTTCCGGGGCGAAATGACGAGAATCCTCACGGTGTCCTCCACGGTGCTTTCCATGGTCCCCGGCGCGGACGAGGCGCGTAGCCTCGTGCTCGACGAGGGAACCGTTCCCGAGCGGCTCGACCGCGTCCTTGCCCGCGTCTTCGACGACCTTTCCCGTGCCCGGCTCCAGGGATTGGTGCGCGAGGGCCTCGTGCGCTGCGACGGGATCGTGGTGCGCGATCCCGCGCGCAAGGTCGGGGCCGGCAGCCGGATCGATCTCAGCGTCCCGGCGCCGCTTCCCGCCGAGCCGCTCGGCGAGGCTTTGCCGCTCGCCGTCGTCCATGAGGACGAAGATCTCATCGTCATCGACAAGCCGGCAGGGCTCGTCGTTCACCCGGCGGCGGGGCACGAGGACGGCACCCTCGTCAATCGGCTGATCGCGCATTGCGGGGCGAGCCTGTCCGGTATCGGCGGCGTGCGCCGGCCCGGCATCGTCCACCGCCTCGACAAGGACACGAGTGGCCTGCTCGTCGTCGCTAAGAACGACCTTGCCCATCAGGGCCTTTCGGCCCAGTTCGCCGACCATGGCCGCAGCGGCGCCCTGGAGCGGGCCTATCTCGCTCTGGTCTGGAACGTGCCGGAACCACGGGCCGGCACGATCCGGGCGAACCTCGCGCGCTCGCGCCACAATCGCGAAAAGATCGCCGTGGTCCGCGAGGGCGAGGGGCGGGAGGCGATCACCCACTACCGGGTCGAGGACGTGCACGGGGAGAGTGGCGTCACGGCCTTGCTGCGCTGCCACCTGGAAACCGGGCGCACCCACCAGATCCGGGTGCATTTGAGCCATCGCGGCCATCCGCTCCTGGGAGACGCGGTCTATGGTGGCGCCTTCAAGACCAAGGCGGCTCGGCTCAGCGAGCCCGCTCGTGCCGCCCTGGACGCCCTCGGGCGGCAGGCCTTGCACGCGGTCGAACTCGGATTTCTCCATCCACGCTCCGGAGAGCGCCTGCGCTTCGAGAGCCCGCTGCCGGAGGATCTTTCGCGGCTGCTGGCCACCCTCGGCTGAGACGACCCGCGGCCCTCAGGGCGCCGGGCCCCCGGCAGGGTGAGGCGCCCCGAACCACCTCTGCGGCAACCTGCGCGGGCCCGGAAAACCACATCGCCTTGCCTCTCGGCCCGCCGCCGTGAAACACCCGCGCCATCGGGTCCATGGAGCAGCGCAGGTTGCTCGGGTGCCGTGGCGCAGGTTGGAAATGACATCGGGCGGAGGAGCTGTTGGGAAGCCGATACGGGCTGGAGATCCGCTCGGCGCTGCCGGCCGATGCACCGGGGCTTGCGGAGCTGTTGAGCGCCTCGGGCCATCCCGTGCCCTCGCATGTGCTGGCCGAGCAGCTCGAGGTGCTCCGGTATGGCCACGGCACGGCGCTGCTCGCCCTCGAATGGGGGCCGCCGAGCGGGATCGTGGTGCTGCACTGGTATCCGGTGCTCGAGCAGGCCTCGCCGGTGGCGCAGATCACGATGCTGCTGGTCGCTCCGGACGGGCGCCGCCGCGGCGTCGGCCGCCAGTTGCTGAAGGCCGCCTCGCAAGCCGCGCGGATGGCGGGCTGTGGCACGATCCAGCTTCTTGCCGTCACGGAGGAGACCGGCCTGCCGGAATTCTGCGGCGCCACCGGCTTCGTGCCGCGCGCGGGCTGTTTCGTGCGCCCCTTGCGCAAGAAGGGGTGACGGGCGGCTCCGGTGGGTCGAGCACCGGACTGCGGTTTACAGGTGGAGGAAGGGCAGATCGAGCGGCCGCGGGCCGTCATGTCGGCGGAGCGACCGGAGCTGTGGCGTTCGTTGCGCCCAATGCGCGTCGAAGCGGTCCGAGGCGCGCCCGACGAGGAGCGTCAACCCATCGAGCGCGGCGCTCAAACCGCCGACGCCGGAGCGAAGGCCGTTGCCGAAAACCTGACCGACCGAATGGAAAACGCGCATGACGTCCTCTGTGAGCGGGATGAATGCGGCGCTCGGGCCACCGGATACCCGGATAAGTAGAGTTCCGGATCGCGGTTGGAACGCGACCGAAGGTGGCATCGCGCGACCGGAACTTCCTCGCGCCCGAGGGTGCGCCACGCCAGCCGCCCGATCACCGATCCTCTGGCCGCCGAATGGGGCCGCGCAGCGGGCGTTCTGTGAGCGACACTTCACCCGCGTCGGTCCAGCCGGGATGCCGACCGATCACCGCAGTTTCCAGCGTGGCGGGACGCCAGGCATTAGAGCGCGGCTGCCCCGGTCATCTCGGTATCGCCCTGACTCTTGTCGAAGGATCATTCCAGACGAACGTAAGGTTAGGTCTGTCATGGCGTCGCCGGCGCGTCATCTCGACGTGCCGCCGGATGATGAAGCTCTTCTCAACCATCTGTTACGTCTTTGCGCGTAAAGGCAGTGTGCTTCATCTCCGAAGCGTCCGACCCGGACTCGTCCTCATGCGCTCACGTTCGAGCACCGAGCCGCATCTCGACAGGCTGATCCGCCGCGATCAGCTCGAGGCGGTGCGCGCCAGCGTGCAGCAGGCCCTGCCCGTCAACGCGCTTCTCGGTCTGGCCGGCTTCCTGGTCGCCCTGCATTCGGGGCACGGTGCCATCGGTGCCCTCTGGTTTTCCGCCTCCACCGCCGTCAACGGGTTGCGCTTCGGGTTGTGCCGCGCGCCCTGTGCGGGGCTGGCGATGTCTCCCGGCCGGGCTCCGATTTCCGAAGGGGCCGCGGTCCGCTCGATCGACCGGCACCTGTGGCTGGCATGCCTTGCCGCGCTCCTCTCCGGCTCGGTCTGGGCCTTCCTGCCGATCCTGTGCGACGGCTACACCTCGGCGCAGACGCTGTTCTATCTTACCGTCACCTGCGGAATCACGGCCGGTGCGGTGACCCACGGCATCGCCTACGCGCGGATCCCGATCTCATTCATCATGCCGCCGCTCCTCTCGGTCGCGGGGTGCCTGCTCGCCGTCGGCGGTTTCGACCGGATCTGCCTCGCGGCCACCGTGCTGTTGTACCTGGCCGCGCTGATCCGCAGCTCGATCGCGACCGAGCGGGGATTCCGGGAGACCAGCCGCTTGAAGAACGAGGCGACCGCGCTCGCCGAGGCGCGCAAGGCCGCCCATGCGAGCGCGAGCGCGCTGGCGGAGGAAATGCGCGAGCGCGCGACGCATGACGGGCTGACCGGCCTCTTGAACCGCGCGGGCTTCGTCCAGCGGGCGGAGGAGCGGCTGGCGGCGGGGGCGCCGGTCTGCCTGATGCTGCTCGACCTCGACGGCTTCAAGTCCGTCAACGACGTCTACGGCCACTCCACCGGGGACCGCGTTCTGACCGAGGTCGCCCGGCGCATCCAGGTCGCCGTGCCGGTGGATTGCGACGCCGCCCGTCTCGGAGGAGACGAGTTCGCCCTCGTCTACGACAGTCATCGGGTGACCGAGAGCCCGGCCGTCCTCGCGGAACGCCTGATCCGGACCGTGGCCGAACCGTTCGAAAGCTTCGACACGGGCCGGCTGGGCATGAGCATCGGCATCTGCCACCGTCCGGCGGACAGCCTGACACATCTGCTGAGTTGCGCCGACGAGGCGCTCTATGCCGCCAAGCATTCGGGCCGCAATCACTTCCGCCTGTTCGACGATGGGCTCAGCACGCGCCTGGAGATGCGGCGCGACTGCGAGCGCGATCTCTCGCAGGCCCTGGCCGAGGGAGAGTTGGACGTGTGGTTCCAGCCGATCTTCGGACCGGACGGTCACCGCGTGACCAACCTGGAGGCGCTGGTGCGCTGGCACCACCCGGTGCATGGCTGGGTGCCGCCCGCCGACCTGATCTCCGCCGCCGCCATGGCGGGTCTGACGGAATCGCTGCTGCGCTTCATCCTGGAGCAGGTCTGCGCGATGCTGTGCGCGCTGCGAGCGCGGGGGCTTCACGACCTCTCGGTGGCGATGAACGTCTCGCCACGGGAGATGGCGCAGATCGCGGTCGATGAGATCGTGCTCGGGCGGCTCCGAGTCCTCGGCCTGCCGGCGACGGCCCTGGAAATCGAGATCACCGAGGAGACGGCGCTCGACATCGAGGCGGTGCAGGGCAAGCTGCTGGCGCTGTCGCGGGCCGGCATCCGGATGGCGCTCGATGATTTCGGGACCGGCTACTCGTCCCTGGCCTCGGTGCGCCAGTTACGGGCCGACCGGGTCAAGATCGACCGCAGCCTCGTGACCGGTTTGACCGAGGCCGAGGACAAGCGCGGCCTCGTCCAGGCGGTGCTCGGTCTCGGCCGGGCGCTCGGTCTCGAAGTCGTGGCCGAGGGTATCGAGACGGCGGACGATCTTGCCACGCTTCAGACCATGGGCTGCCCCTTCATGCAGGGCTACCATCTCGGCCGCCCGCAACCGCGAGAAGACGTCCTGCGCTTCCTCGATGCGTGTCTCGGCGCGGATGTTCAGGCGTTTCGCCTGCGCGGGGCGTGAGGCGCCTTATCCAAGCAGGCCGAGCCTGTTCACGCGAAGCATCGAGAGGGGGCTAAGAAAGGTGCGTTTCGGCACAGCGACCCCTGTGCGCCCATGACACGTTAAACCCGGACTCCGGTTCGCGCGTTGGACCCTGCGTGAACAGCGTTGGTCGCTACCGGGCATGACGGATTTCCATTAAGATGGGGAGCGGCGTGGTCGGCTCAAGAGAGCGGCCATTCGCTTGGAGCCCGCCCGACAGGGGGGCTGTTGAAGGAGGTGCACATGGCCGGCGCTCTGCCCGTGCTCGCCAATGAGGGAGGCCTTTCGCGCTACCTCGATGAGATCCGCAAGTTCCCGATGCTGGAGCCGGCGGAAGAGTTTACCCTTGCCAAAAGCTGGCGGGACGACGGTGACCGCGAAGCCGCCCACCGCCTCGTGACGTCGCACCTACGTCTCGTGGCCAAGATCGCCATGGGCTATCGCGGCTATGGCCTGCCGATCAGCGAAGTGGTGTCCGAGGGCAATGTCGGCTTGATGCAGGCCGTCAAGCGCTTCGATCCGGACAAGGGCTTCCGGTTGGCCACCTACGCGATGTGGTGGATCAAGGCGGCGATCCAGGAATACATCCTGCGCTCGTGGTCGCTCGTGAAGATGGGCACCACCGCCAACCAGAAGAAGCTGTTCTTCAACCTGCGCAAGGCGAAGAGCCGCATTTCGGCGCTCGACGAAGGCGACCTGCGCCCCGATCAGGTCCAGCACATCGCCACCTCGCTCGGCGTGCCCGCGCAGGACGTGATCGACATGAACCGCCGCCTGTCCGGCGACACCTCGCTCAACGCGCCCTTGCGCGAGGAGGGCGAGGGCGAGTGGCAGGATTGGCTGGTGGACAACAGCCCGAGCCAGGAGACCGTGCTCGCCCGCGAGGAAGAGGGGCGCAACCGTCTCTCGGCCCTGCGCGACGCGCTCGGCGTGCTGAACCCGCGCGAGCGGCGCATCTTCGAGGCGCGGCGGCTGGCCGACGACCCGATCACCCTGGAGGATCTCTCGGGCGAGTTCGGCGTCTCGCGCGAGCGTGTCCGTCAGATCGAGGTGCGCGCCTTCGAGAAGGTGCAGGAGGCGGTCAAGCGCAACCTCGCGACCCGCGAATTGCCCCGGACCGAGGCGCGGATTTCGTAAGGCTGCGAGGGTGTTGCCCGCCCGGTTCGATCCGAGACCGAAAAAGCCCGGCCCATGATGGGCCGGGCTTTTTTTCGTCAGTCACGACGCCGTTGCGGCCTGCGAGCGACCATTCGTTAACAGCCCGCTCGATGGTCAGGCCGCATTCAGCGCTCGTGTGCTATGAGTATTCGTGGCCGCTCGGTTCGATTTCCTCCAGTTTTTCCGAAAACCTGCCACGAGATTCAAATAAAAAAAGTGCTGTTTGTGCTGTCGAGGCAATTCGCTGGGGCCATCCGCTTCTTATAAAACTGTCCATGTCCGCTCTTGCGGATTTATCCGAAATTGCTTCGTTTAGTAGATCAAGTGTCTTGGATAAGGCGATCTTCTCTTTTTCTGTAATTACCTCGTTCGGAGGGAATGTCGGGTAATCAGGCATCCAATCGAAAAGGATCTGGAGATATTCATCGATCCCCAAGAGAGACAAGGTGTCCTCCCAATCCGCAAGACAAAACAGCTCTTCCATCATCCGATTGCGATAGCGCTGGCTGAGCAGCCGATCTGACGGGTTGTCAGTCATGGCGTCGTACTCATCGTCGGATACAAGATTTGTTCGGAGGACGGTTATCCGCCTCGACATGAGTGTTCGTAGCCGACGTCTCTCCGCTGTCAAAACCCCGCATGTCCGAGTTCGTCCGCGACGGTCGCTACGGGGTCGGCTCCAACTTGCATCCCGGCAGGGCGTCTCCCTCGTGAGAGCGGGGTGGGCGACGGGTCAGGCGAGTGCTGTCCATCCGGATCATGTGCAGCATCGCTGACAGCTTGCGAGCCACCGCAACCTGCACCTTCTGCGGCCGGACCGTGCGGCGCGCCGCAGATCCCGTTGCCGCAGCGGAAACGGGCGATCGATCCGCGTCAGAACCATGTTGGCGGTATGGCGCTGCTCATGCGTGGAAAACCACAGCGAGCATGCGCCCGCGCGCTTCATCAAGCACCAACGCGACGCTTGCTGTTACCCATGCCACCTCTTCCGGCGGCGCCTCAGTCGCGCCACTGCGCGAAGGCGCCCTGCAGGGCCTGGGTGCCGGCCGCGCCCTTTTCGAAGCTGATGACCGCCCGCTGGCCGTTCGCGTAAGTCAGGGCCAGATCGAACCAGTTCTTGTGCAGCAACAACTCGGTGTTGCGGTCCACGTCGCTCTTCAGCGACGACAGGCCGATCAGGAACAGGTTCTCGCGCACCCGCACCGGCAGGCCCGAGACCGGGGAGCCGCGGGAGGCTTCCTCGTCCTTGAGTTGGAGCAAGCCGATATTCTGCACCGCGCGCTTGGCGCCGGCATCCGCGTTGTTGGTGAAGGCGAGTTCGACGGTATGAGACGCGGGCAGCGTCGCGTCCAGATTCTTGCGCATGGTCATTGCCAGCGTCAGCCCCGCTTCCGGGAATTCCACGTTGACGCGGAGCGCCGTCTGCAAGGGCTCGCCCTGTTCGCCGTTCACCGCTTCCAGCCGCCAGACCGTATGGCCGTTGGTGGCGATCGGCTGCGCGCGCGCGTCGCTCTGGTTCTCCTCGTAGAGAATCGCCCGCTGCGAGACCGTCACCTCCGGCTGGGCCGGAGCGGTGCCGGGAGCGGCAGGCTTCGGCCGGGCCTCGGCCTCGTTGCGCTCGGCCCCGACCCGATCCGAGAACTTCGCGTCCGGCTGCTCGGCCGGCGTTTCCTGCTCGGCCGCGCTCTGCTGGAGATCGGAGGGTTGGTCGCGCAGGAAGAATGCCGCCACCGCGATCAGCGCGATCACCGCCGCGAGCACGCCGCCGACGAACAGGTTGCGCAGCAGGCGCGGACGCCCCTCGGGCGGCGTCACCACGTCGATGCGCGGGCGCTGACGGCCGTTGCCCGCCTCGCCGGCACCGTTCGTCTCGGGCGAGGCCGGACCGGCACTCGCCTCGGCCTCGGACGCGACGGCGGCCGGCTCGGGCCCGGCTACTGCCGGAATGAAACCGTCCTCGTTCGCCGGCTCAGGCTTTGCGGCCTCGTCGGTTCTCGACCGGCGGGGCGGCGGCATGAAGGGCACCGTCTCGGCCGGCGGCTTCGGCTCGGCGGGTCCGATATCCGATCCGATCCCGGCCGGCACCGAGGCCGGCGGCAGAACCAGCGGCTCGTCGGAATTCTGCGGCGGCTCCGGTTCCGGCAGCGTCGGCGGCAGGGGGCCGGGCGAGAGCGGCTCGGGCCGGGTCGGTTCAGGCGGCGGGGGAGGGGGCGGCTCCGGTGCGGTTGCCGCAGGCTCCTCGGCCGGCATCGGCGCCGCGGGCGGCGCCTCGTATTCCGCCTCGAGGCGGCCGATCGCCGTGTCGAGCGCTTTGCGTTCGAGGTCGATGTCCGCTTCCGGCACCGGCGGGTCGAGCGAGCGGAGCTGCGCGATCAGCGCACTGCGCGCACGGTCGTAGACCGCCCGGCGCAGGGCCGGGGAACGGTCGGGCAGAGCGTCGAGCGCGCGTGCCAGCAACGGATAATAGTCGGCCATCGTGCCCGGATCTGCCTGTCTCTCCCCGTCGTTCCGGGACTTTAATCCTCGAAGGGGTTGTGCATGAGGATGGTGTCGTCGCGCTCCGGCGAGGTGGAGAGCAGCGCCACCGGCGCGCCGATCAGCTCCTCGATCCGGCGCACATACTTGATCGCCTGCGCCGGCAGGTCGGCCCAGGAGCGGGCGCCCGCGGTGGTGCCGCTCCAGCCGGGGATCGTCTCGTAGACCGGAACGGCACGCTGCTGCGCCGCCTGGCTCGCGGGGAGATGGTCGAAGCGCTGCCCGTCGATGTCGTAGGCGGTGCAGACCCGGATCTCGTCGAAGCCGTCGAGCACGTCGAGCTTGGTCAGCGCGATGCCGTCGATGCCTGAGGTCTTGACGGTCTGGCGCACGAGGCAGGCGTCGAACCAGCCGCAGCGGCGCTTGCGCCCGGTGACGGTGCCGAATTCGTGGCCGCGCTCGCCGATGCGCTGGCCGATTTCGTCGTGCAGCTCGGTCGGGAACGGGCCCTCGCCGACGCGTGTGGTGTAGGCTTTGGCGATGCCGAGCACGTAGCCGATGGCGCGCGGGCCGAGGCCCGAACCGGTCGCCGCCTGTCCCGCCACCGTGTTGGAGGAGGTGACGAACGGGTAGGTGCCGTGATCGACGTCGAGGAGCGCGCCCTGCGCGCCCTCGAACAGGATGCGCTTGCCGCCCCGGCGCGCCTCGTCGAGCAGGCGCCAGACGGTGTCCTGATACGGCAGCACCCGCTCGGCGATCCCCGTCAGCTCATCGAGGATCGTCTGCTCGGAGATTTCCTCGAGGCCGAAGCCGCGGCGCAGGGCGTTGTGGTGGGCGAGCAGCCGCTCGATCTTCGGCGGCAGGGTCTCGGGCTCAGCCAGATCCATCAAGCGGATCGCCCGGCGGCCGACCTTGTCCTCGTAGGCCGGGCCGATGCCGCGCTTGGTCGTGCCGATCTTGGTGCCGGGCGCTCCGTCCTCGCGCAGGGCGTCGAGTTCGCGGTGGAGCGAGAGGATCAGAGTGGCGTTGTCGGCCACGCGAAGGTTCTCGCGCGTCACCCTCACGCCCTGGCCGGCGAGCCGGTCGATCTCGGAAGCGAGCGCATAGGGGTCGAGCACCACGCCGTTGCCGATCACGCCGAGCGTATTCGGGCGGACCACCCCGGAGGGCAGCAGGGAGAGCTTGTAGACAGCCTCGCCGACCACGAGCGTGTGGCCGGCATTGTGACCGCCCTGGAAGCGGACGACGACGTCGGCCTGCTCCGAGAGCCAATCGACGATCTTGCCCTTGCCCTCGTCGCCCCACTGGGCGCCTACGACGACGACGTTCGCCATGCGCGTCTGACCTGTCTCGAACTCGCGGGCGCGGGCGCCAAGCGGTTGCGCCACGCGCGAAAACCCCGGCCATCAGGTCGGGGATCGGGCATACCGGGCGCGTCTTTCGGCGATCTGGGCAGGCAGGTCAAGCGAAGCGGCCCGTTACCGCTGGGGACCGCTCCGCATGGCTGATGTGTGGTCTCGGGTTATTTGGCGTTGCCCGGCGGCTTGATGACGGGGGTGGAGTTCGGCGTCGGCTCGGGCGCGATCGTTTTGATCTCGGGATCGACGCCGGCGGGCGGCTTGATCACGCCGTCGGATTTCTCGAGCTTCTCGCTCAGCGTGGCGCCGGAATTGCCGCTTTCGGGTCTGACCTTTTCCGGCACCTGATCCTGGGGGGCAGGCAGCTTCGGGTCGCTGTCCTGCCCGCGCTGCGGCACCGACGGGTCCTGGGCGAAGGCCGCGCCGCTCGCGAGGGCAGCCAACAGGGCGGCAACGCGTACCGCATTCTTGGATAGGGTCATTGCGTCCTCAGTGGTCCTTTGGGAACCAACGGGTGCGCGCGCCTTCGCGTTCCTGTCAGGCTGAGCCCGGTTTAAGACTCGGATTGCTCGGCGAAGGCGAAGTACAACGCGCGCAGGCGTCGCGCCACCGGGCCGGGCCGCCCGTCGCCGAGGGGTTTGCCGTCGATTTCCACCACCGGCATCACGAAGGCCGAGGCCGAGGTGTAGAAGGCTTCCGCCGCGTCCGGCAGCTCCCGGGCGTTGATGAGTCGCTCCTCGAAGCTGAGGCCGGTCTCTTCCGCCAGCGCCAGCACCGCCTTGCGGGTGATGCCGGGCAGGACCGCATGAGAGAGCGGACGCGTCACCAGGGCGCCGCCCTTTGTGACGATGAAGACGGTGGAGGACGAGCCCTCCGTCACGACTCCGTCCTCGATCATGAAGGCCTCGGCGACGCCGGCCTCCGAGGCCTGCTGCTTGGCGAGAACCTGGGCGAGAAGCGCCACGGACTTGATGTCCCGCCGCTTCCAGCGCAGGTCCGGCACGGTGATCGCCCGCGCGCCGGTCTCGGCCATCGGGTTGTTCACGATGGATTTCTCCTGCGTGAACATCACCACGGTCGGGGCCACGTCCCCCTTCGGAAACGAGAAGTCGCGCTCGGCCGCGCCCCGCGTGACCTGGATATAGACGAGGCCCTCGCGCACGCCGTTCTTCGCGACGAGGTCCGTCTCCAGCCGCTCCCATTCCTCGGCCGTATGAGGATTGCGGATGCCGATCTCGGCGAGCGAGCGGTCGAGCCGGGCGAGATGCCCGGCATTGTCAACGAGGCGGCCGTGCAGCACGGCGGCGACCTCGTAGATCCCGTCGGCGAACAGGAAGCCGCGGTCCATCACCGGCACGCGGGCTTCGTCCAGGGGCAGGAATTCGCCGTTCAGGTAGGCGGTGCGGCTCATGGCAATACTCGATCGTTCGTCGTCGGCGAGCGCGAAGCAGGTTCCGTGCAGGATCGATCAGGCTTCCCCGAACACGCGCGAAAAAATCGTGTCGACGTGCTTGAGGTGGTAGCCGAGGTCGAAGCACTCTTCGATCTGTTCCGGCTTCAGCACGGCGGTCACCTCAGGATCGGCCTTGAGCAGGGTGAGGAAATCGCCCTCGCCGCGCCAGACCGGCATCGCGTTGCGTTGGACCAGCCGGTAGGCGTCCTCCCGCGAGACGCCGCCCTGTGTCAGCGCCAGCAGCACCCGCTGCGAGTGGACGAGGCCGCCGAGCCGGTCGAGGTTCTTCTGCATCTGCTCGGGGTAGATCAGCAGCTTGTCGATCACGCCGGTGAGCCGGGCGAGCGCGAAATCGAGGGTCACCGTCGCGTCCGGGCCGATCATGCGCTCGACCGAGGAATGCGAGATGTCCCGCTCGTGCCAGAGCGCGACGTTCTCCAGCGCCGGGGTCACGTAGCCGCGCACCATGCGGGCGAGCCCGGTGATGTTCTCGGTGAGAACCGGGTTGCGCTTGTGCGGCATCGCCGAGGAGCCCTTCTGCCCCTCGGAGAAGAACTCTTCCGCCTCCAGCACTTCCGTGCGCTGCAGGTGGCGCACTTCCGTGGCCAACCGCTCCATGGAGCTGGCGATCACGCCGAGTACGGCGAAGAACATGGCGTGGCGGTCGCGCGGGATCACCTGGGTCGAGACCGGCTCCGGTGCGAGGCCCATCTGCTCGGCGACGTATTCCTCCACCCGCGGGTCGATATTGGCGAAGGTGCCGACCGCCCCCGAGATCGCGCAGGTCGCGACCTCTTTACGTGCGGCGATGAGCCGGTCCTTCGCTCTCGCGAACTCGGCATAGGCCTGGGCGAGCTTGAGGCCGAAGGTGACGGGCTCGGCATGGATGCCGTGCGAGCGGCCGATGGTGGGGGTGAGCTTGTGCTCGAAGGCGCGCCGCTTCAGCGCGGCCAGCAGCGCGTCGAGATCCTTGATCAGGATGTCGGCGGCCTTGGTGAGCTGCACGTTGAGGCAGGTATCGAGCACGTCGGACGAGGTCATGCCCTGGTGGACGAAGCGCGCCTCCGGCCCGACGATCTCGGCCAGATGCGTGAGGAAGGCGATGACGTCATGCTTCGTCACCGCCTCGATCGCGTCGATGCGCGCGACGTCGAAGCTTGCATCGCGGCCCTTCTCCCAGACCTTCTCGGCGGCCTCCTTCGGCACGACGCCGATCTTGGCCAGAGCCGTGGTGGCGTGGGCCTCGATCTCGAACCAGATCCGGAACCGGCTCTCCGGCGACCAGATCGCGGTCATCTCGGGACGGGAGTAGCGGGGGATCATCGTTTTCAGTGCCTCGGACGTGTCGCGATTTCGCGAAATCGCCCCGCGCGTAGCACGGCGCAGCCCAGCGCCTCAACGCGTCGCCCTGCCGAGATGTGCATGGCTCCCCCGCGACGTCAGGCGACGGTTGACCCGCCGCAGCCACGGGACAACATCGACCGTATGACCAGCGAGCCGACGCCCCGCGCCTTCATCCCCCTCGCCATCGCCGTGCTGACGGTCTCCGACACCCGTGTGCTCGCCGATGATAAGTCTGGCGACACCCTGGCCGCCCGGATCACGGGGGCGGGGCATCGGCTTGCCCAGCGGGACATCGTGCCGGACGAGATCGTGTCGATTCGCGAGAAGGTCGAGGGCTGGATTCACGATCCCAGCATCGACGTGATCCTGACCACCGGCGGCACCGGCTTCACCGGCCGCGACGTGACCCCGGAGGCGATCGAACCGCTGTTCGAGAAGCGGATGGACGGCTTCTCGGCGGTCTTCCACCGCATCTCCTACGACAAGATCGGCACCTCGACCCTTCAGTCGCGGGCGACCGCGGGCGTGGCGGGGGCGACCTACATCTTCGTGCTGCCGGGCTCGCCCGGCGCCTGCAAGGACGCCTGGGACGGCATCCTCGCGAGCCAGCTCGACTATCGTCACCGCCCCTGCAACTTCGTCGAGATCATGCCGCGTCTCGACGAGCACCTGCGCCGGGGCGCCGCCGCGACGATCTGAGCCGCCCAGCGACGCCGTCGTCGGCGTCCGCTGCGCAGGCGCGACGCGTCAGCCCCATCGGCTTTGCGGCCCCATGGCGAACCCATGCCGGCGTGATCCAAAATGTCGCGGCGGTACCGTCATTTGGCGGTACTTCGCGTCACGGGTGGCGTTACGGTCCGGGAGGGCCGGGCTTCGCGCCACCGCATCGAGCCGGGGCGGGTATCCCCCGAAGACGGCGCCACGCGGCGCCCTTCTTGTTCACGGAGTCGCTGTCCTTGCTCCCGCTTCCCGTTCGGCCCCTTCTCCTTACGGCGCTGATGCTGAGCGCGCCGCTCGCGCCGGCCTCCGCCGCGCCGCGGGTCGATGCGCGGGCCAGGGCCTGGGTGGCCGGAATCGTCAACCGCATCGGGATGGCGGATCGCACCGCGGCGCCGGGCCGGGGCGGGCAGGTCACGGTTCGGGTGCGGATCGAGGCCGATGGCGCACTCGGCGGGATCGTGCTTGAAGACGGGCCGGCGGTGCTCGGCGAGCGCGCCGCCCGCGCCGTGGAGGCAGCCGCCCCCTTTCCGCCGCCGCCCGCCGGGCTGCTGACCCTCGAAGGTTTCACCGAACTCAGCTTTCCCCTCACGCTGCGGTGACGGCGCCCATCGCCATCATGTCATCGAATCGTCGCGGATGGGCCGGAAAGGCTGGGGTTCCGTTCGTGAGAAGAGCCGCGTTCCATGGATTTTCACCGCCGTTTCACCGTGCTGATGTGCACGCCCGCCTTCGATCCGGATGATCTGGAGGGCGCGCGCGTCGATCAGATCGTCGCGGCGGTGGAGAAGCGCGGCTTCGAGGTGGTGCGGGCGCGGCGCGTCGAGGATGCCTCGATCGCGGTGCAGACCGATTCGGCCGTCGGCTGCCTCGTGGTGGATTGGGGCAAGCGCGGACTCGAGGGCAAGGCGGCCGCGCTCATCGACATGATGCGCAAGCGCGGCCTGGAGATGCCGATCGTCATCATGGTCCGCCGCAAGCGGCTGGAGGACATCCCCGTCGAGCTGCTCGACTTCATCGACGGCTACATCTTCCTCGCCGAGGAGACGCCCGAATTCATCGCCCGCGGCCTCGTCTCCCGCGTGACGCAGTATGCCGACACGCTGAAGACGCCGTTTTTCGGCGCGCTCGTCGATTACGCCGAGGAGGGCAACCAGCTCTGGACCTGCCCCGGCCATAACGGCGGCATCTTCTACAACCGCTCGCCCATCGGCCGCATCTTCGTGGAGCATCTCGGCGAGGCGATCTTTCGCGATGACCTCGACAACTCGGTGCTCGATCTCGGTGACCTGCTGACCCACGAGGGGCCCGCGCTCAAGGCGCAGAAGGAGGCCGCGAAGATCTTCGGGGCGGAGAAGACCTATTTCGTCCTCAACGGCACCTCGGCCTCCAACAAGGTGGTGCTGGGCTCGCTGGTGGCCGAGGACGACCTCGTCCTGTTCGACCGCAACAACCACAAGGCCGCCCATCACGGCGCGCTGCTGCTGGCCGGCGGCATCCCGATCTTCCTCGAGACGGACCGCAATGCTTACGGTTTGATCGGGCCGATCTATCACGAGGCGCTCGACGAGGGGCGCATCCGCGAAAAAATCCGCGACAACCCGCTCGTGAAGGACAAGGAAGCGTGGCGCCGCGAGCGACCGTTCCGCTGCGCCGTGATCGAGCAATGCACCTATGACGGCACGATCTACGACGCGCAGGCGATCGTCGAGCGCATCGGCCATCTGTGCGACTACATCCTGTTCGACGAGGCCTGGGCGGGCTTCATGAAGTTCCATCCGCTCTACCATCGCCGCTTCGCCATGGGCCTGACCGGGCTCGACGAGACGTCGCCGGGCATCATCGCCACGCAATCGACCCACAAGCAGCTCGCCAGCTTCTCCCAGGCCTCCCAGATCCACACCCGCGACGGGCACATCCGCGGCCAGACCCGGCGGGTCGAGCACAAGCGCCTGAACGAGAGCTTCCTCGTCCACGCCTCGACCTCGCCGTTCTACCCGATCTTCGCCTCGCTCGATGTCGGCGCGCAGATGATGAAGGGCCGCTCCGGCGTCGTGCTGTGGGACGACACGATCCGCCTCGGCATCGAGTGGCGCAAGAAGGCCCGCGCCATCCGCAAGGAGTTCGAGGAGCGCGAGGCCGACCCGAAGCGGCGCTGGTTCTTCGACCCCTTCGTGCCCGACGTGGTGAAGGGGCCCGACGGCACGGAGATCCCGTGGGAGTCCGTGCCGACCGACGCTCTGGCCGCCGACGCCCGCTACTGGGAGCTGACGCCGGGCGCGGCGTGGCACGGCTTCACCCATGTCGCGCCGGGCTTTGCCATCACCGACCCCAACAAGCTCACCGTGCTCACCCCCGGCTTCGACCGGAAGACGGGGGCCTATACCGAGCACGGCGTGCCGGCGCCGATCGTCGCGCAATACCTGCGCGAGAACCGGATCGTGCCGGAGAAGAACGACCTCAACTCGCTGCTCTTCCTGCTGACGCCGGGCGTCGAATCGTCGAAGGCGGGCACGCTCATCTCCGGCCTCGTCGCCTTCAAGCGGCTGCACGACGACAACGTGCCGCTCGAAGAGGCGATGCCGGAATTCGTCGCACGCCGGCCCAAGCGCTACCGCGGCGTGCGCCTGCGCGACCTCTGCGCCGATTACCACGCCTTCCATCGCGAGTCGGGCACCTCGGCGCTCCAGCGCAAGCAGTTCATGCCCGAGCACCTGCCGGAGATGGTGATGGCGCCCAAGGCCGCCGCGCAGATGCTCACCCGCAACCGGGTCGATTACGTGCCGATCGCGGAGGCCGAGGGGCGCATCGCCACGACCCTGATGCTGGTCTATCCGCCCGGCATCGGCACCGTGCTGCCCGGCGAGCGCCTCGACGCGCGGGCCAAGCCGATGCTCGACTATTTCAAGATGTTCGAGGCGGCCGCCAACCTGTTCCCCGGCTTCGAGGCCGAGATCCAGGGCGTCTACCGCGAGAGCGACCCGGACGGGCGCATCCGCTTCCACACCTACGTCCTGCGCGAGGGCGCCTGATGGCGGAGGGCGCGGCGGCGATTCCAACTCACGCGGAGGTGGTGATCCGGCCCTCGTCGGATGCCGACGTGTCGGCGATGATCGCGATCTATGAGCGCCACATCCGCAAAGGCGTCGGCGATACCGGCGACTTCGAGGAGGAACGCCTGCTGCCCGACGAGCTGCGGCGGCGGCGCAAGACCATGCGCAGCAAGCGCCTGCCCCACCTCGTCGCCGAGCGGGGCGGGCAGATCGCCGGCTACGCCTACGCCGTGCCGTTCCGCAAGCGCCCGGCCTACCGCTACGCCCTCAAGCACTCGATCTACGTTCACCCGGACCACCTGCATGCGGGCATCGGGCGCCGGCTTCTGCCGGCGCTGATCGAGGCCTGCGCCGCGGGGGGCTACCGGCAGATGATCGGCTACATCGACGCGAGCAACGAGGCCTCCCTGCGCCTGCACGAGGCCTGCGGGTTCGCGCGCGTCGGCTACCTTCCGGCGATCGGCTACAAGTACGGGCGCTGGAGTGACAGCGTCATCGTGCAGTGTCCGCTGGGGACCGGGGCGGAAGACCAACCCTCCGCCTGGCACCGTCCGGAGCGGACGCGTGCCTTCCGGTTGTCGTCGACGTCCTGACGTCTTGGCCGGGCCGGCTCGGCGAAATCGGTGACGAATGCCGGCCTGCCCCCATCAGCGCCGGCATTTTTTGCGTGAAGCCAACGCGCAACTTTCCGTCCGATGCACTAGATCGGTTGCAGGACGCTTCTCCCTCCCAGGGCCGTCCGCGGTTTTCGCGGAATGGCACCGTGTTCGCTTCGAGCCGTTCCATGACCCTTCTCGCACCCTCGATCCTCGCCGCCGACTTCTCCAGGCTCGGTGAGGAGACGCGGGCGATCGCGCAAGCCGGCGCCGACTGGATCCATCTCGACGTGATGGACGGGCATTTCGTGCCCAACATCAGCTTCGGCCCGGCGGTGGTGAAGGCGCTGCGGCCGTGGACCGACAAACTCTTCGACGTACACCTGATGATCGCGCCGGCCGACCCCTACCTCGCCGCCTTCGCCGAGGCCGGCGCGGACGCGATCACGGTCCATGTCGAGGCGGGTCCGCACATCCACCGCTCACTCCAGACGATCCGGTCCTTGGGCAAGCGCGCGGGCGTGGCGCTCAACCCCGGCACGCCGGCCTCCGCTATCGAGCCGCTGCTCGACATGGTCGACCTCGTGCTGGTGATGACGGTCAATCCCGGCTTCGGCGGCCAGAGCTTCATTCATTCGTCTCTGGAGACCGTTGCGCGCATCAAGGCGATGACGGCGGGCCGCTCCATCGACATTTCGGTCGATGGCGGCATCACCCCGGAGACCGCCGGGCCCGCCGCGCAGGCCGGTGCCAACATCCTCGTCGCCGGCTCGGCCGCCTTCAAGGGCGGACCGACCCAGTACGAAAAAAACGTCGCGGCGATTCGCGAGGCGGCCCAATCGGCCACCGGGCGGGACGGCGTGCGATGCTGAAGGCGCTGATCTTCGACGTCGACGGGACGCTCGCCGAGACCGAAGACCTCCACCGCCAAGGCTTCAACCAGGCGTTTCGCGCGCTCGGCCTGCCCTGGCACTGGTCGCCGGAATTCTACGCCGAACTGCTCAAGGTGATGGGCGGCAAGGAGCGGCTCGTCCACTACATCGAGCGATACCACCCCGAGGAGGCACACGCGCTCAAGCGCCGGATGCCGGAGATCCACGATCTCAAGACGCGCCATTACGGCGCGTTGGCCGAGAGCGGCGGACTCTCGCTCCGTCCCGGCGTGCGGCGTCTGGTGGAAGAGGCGCGCGCGGACAACGTGCGGCTGGCGGTGGCGACCACCACGAGCCGGCCGAACATCGATCTCCTGCTCCGGCTCAATTTCCCGCACGACGCGCAGCCCTTCGACGTGATCGCCGCCGGCGACGAGGCGGCGCAGAAGAAGCCCGCCCCCGACATCTTCGCCCTTGCCGTCCACCGCCTCGGCATCGATCCGTCCGAAGCGATCGCTTTCGAGGATTCGGCGGCCGGCATCCGCTCGGCGCTCGCCGCCGGCCTGCCGGTTCTCGCCACCCGCAGCCGCTACACGCAGAGCCACCGGCTCGACGGCGCCTTCTCCGCCGTCTCCGATCTCGGCGAGCCGGACGCGCCGCACCAGCATCTTCAGGGTCATGCCTGGCCGGACGGCGTCGTCACCCTCGGCGCCCTGCGCCAGTGGCATGCGGGACACCTGCACGGCGCGGCCTGATCGGCCGTTCTCGCGCCCTCGTCACCGAACCACCGCTTTCCAATCCACCACGGCGCGGTCTATCAGGACGGCCGCCTTCCGCTCCGGGTCGCGGGTCCCGGAACGGCGCCGTACCGGTCGCCTCGCGCGCCGCGCGGGAGGCCGGGACCCTGCCGCTGCGACGTCACACCGCCGGACCGTGGAGCCTGATGCGCGAGCCGAACGCGATCGATTTCTGGCGCGGCTTCGCGCTGATCACGATTTTCATCAACCACATCCCCGGCAACGTCTTCGAGCGCTACACCTTCTCGCAATACGGCATCTCGGATGCCGCCGAGCTGTTCGTGTTCCTCGCCGGCTGGTCGATCGGGCTTGCCACCCGCGGGCGCGACGGCCAGCCGGAGCCGCGCCTCACCACGGTGCTGCGGCTTCTGTCGCGCACGATCGAGGTGTACCGCGCGCAACTCACCATCATGGCGCTGGCGCTGGCGCTGATCGCCGGATGCGCGCTCTATCTCGACAACCCGCTCATCCTCGAATGGCACAATGCCGGCGGCTTCTTCGCCGACCCGATCCAGACCATGGTCGGCGTCGTGCTGCTCACGCACCAACTCGGCTTCTTCAACATCCTGCCGCTCTACGTGGTGCTGATCGCCATCGCCCCGGCGGTGGTGTTGATCGGCCGGGTGAGCCGACTCCTGCTGCTGGCGCTCTCGCTGTCGCTCTACGGGGCGAGCCTCGTCTTCGAGTGGAACTTCCCCTCCTGGCCCGGCGAGGGCGATTGGTTCTTCGATCCGCTCTGCTGGCAATTGCTGCTGGTGCTCGGCTTCCTGTCGAACGAGGCGACGCGGGGCTCGGAGCGGCTGCAGCGCCTCTGGCCGCGGCTGATGCCGCTCGGCGTCGTCATCGTCACCGTCGGCGTCGTGCTCGCAGTGCTCGAATTGCGGCCCGATCCGATGCTCGCGCCGGAGCCGCGCCTCGTCTTCACCTTCGACAAGACCTATCTCTCGCCCGCCCGGCTGATCCATTTCTGCGGGATGGTGCTGGCCTTCCAGGGTGTCTACGCTCTCATCGCACCGCGCGTCGGGCGCCTTGCCCGCTTTCTGTCGGGTTTGGGGCGCAACTCGCTCGCGGTCTTCTCGATGGGATCGCTGTTGAGCCTCGCCGGACAGTTCGTGCGCTTCCAAACCGGCGGCGGTATCTTCGTTGACATTTCGGTCGTAGGCTTCGGCCTGATCGCACTGGGTTTCACCGCATGGTTCGTCGAATGGCGTTCCCGCAGACCGCGGCCGACGCGCAAGGCACCCGACGCCGCCTCGCCCGCCGACTCGCCGTCCTCCTCGGCCTGAGTCTCGCCTCGCCCGCCTTCGGCGAGACCTCGGGCGCCGCACCAATGCCGGCTGCACCGTCGACCGCGACGGTCGAGGCACTCGACCTGAGCCTGTCACCCGAATGCCGGGTGCCGGGCTCGAAGCTCTACACCCTGGCGCGGCTCAAGGCGGTCAAGGCCGCGCTCAAGGAGAAGCGGCCGATCCACGTCCTCTCCATCGGCTCCTCCTCGGCGGGGCTCGGCGCCTCCGCGAGCTATCCGGTGAAGCTGGAAAACGCCCTGGAGCAGGCGCTGCCCGACGTTCAGGTCGAGGTCGAGGCCCGCGGTCTGCCCGGCGAGGTCGCGAGCGGGGCGGGCGAGCGGCTGCGCTCCATGGTCGCCGAGATGGAGCCGGACCTCGTCGTCTGGCAGGTCGGCACCAACGATGCTCTGGCCCGCGTCGATATCGAGGCCTTCGGCGAGGCGCTCGACGAATCGGTGCAATGGGTGAAATCCCACGGCATCGACATCGTGCTCATCGACCCCGTCTTCACCGAGAGTCTGGCCGACGACGCCTATTACACCCAGATGGTGCGCACCGTGCAGGACGTCGCCCGCCGCGAGGCGGTGCCGCTGGTCCACCGCTACGCCGCAATGCGCTTCCTCTCGACCCAGCGCACCACCGAGGCGCACATGCTGGGCCGCCATTTCCGGCTCAACGATCTCGGCCTGCGCTGCATGGCCGAGCATGCCACGCGGGCGATCACCCTGTCGCTGCTCCAGCCGGATGCGGCCAAGGATGCGGCCAAGGATGCGGGCAAGATCGATCCGAATAAGACGGACGCGGTGAAGGCGGACCACGCCACGTCCGAAACCACGAAGCCCGATCCGGCCCAGACCGGAACGCCGGGCTCCGGACCAAGCCCGGCACCCAAGCAGCCGTAGGGCCGGCAGCCGACGTTTTGTGAGGCACTCTTAACCCGCTCGAAATGCCGCGCTTCCTAGGCTGATCGCCGAGCGTGCCGGCCACACCCGCGCCCGGCGCCCTTTCGGATGGCGCGCCCATGGCAGCGGACAAGGTGATCGCGGGCGGCCTCCCAACCTCCTTTCTCGATACCCTTCTCGTGCGGGCTCGGGCCCTGCGCGCCACGGCCGCCGTCTCGGCGCTCGGCGTGTTCGCGGTCCGCATCGGCGCGGCCGGGTTCGCCTACGGGGCGCAGGTCCTGATGGCGCGCATGATGGGCGGCGCGGAATACGGGATCTTCGCCACGATCTGGGTCTGGATCGCCATCCTCGGCCACACCGCGACTTTCGGCCTGTCCCAGGGCGCCTGCCGCTTCCTGCCCGCCGATCAGGCGACGGGCCGGCTCGACAGCGTGCGCGGCTTCCTGTTCGGCGGAGCGCTCGTGAGCCTCGGCGGGGGGCTCGCCCTGTCGCTCGGCGGCCTCGCCGTGGCCTTCCCGCAAGGCGGCCTGCTCGCCGGCCCCTACGGAACGCCGATCTTCGTCGCGGCCGTCGTCGTGCCGCTCTTCGCCTTCCAGGACTATCTCGAGGGCGTGGCCCGCAGCCAGGGCTGGCCGCTGCTCGCCATCGCGCCGCCCTACCTGCTGCGCCAAGCTCTCATCATGCTCGCGATGATCGGCGCCGTGCTCGCGGGCGCGCCGGCCGAGGCCTGGGTCGCCATCGCCTGCACGCTGGCGGCGACCGGCCTCGCGGCGGCGGTTCAGGCCGGGCTCCTGCTGGCGCGTCTGCGCCGCCACCTGCCGGCCGGCCCGCGCCACTACCGTTGGCGGCTATGGCTGACCGCTTGCCTGCCGATCGCGGCAGGCGACCTTGCCGCGAGCGCCTTCGGCTTCGTCGATGTCGTGATCCTCGGCTTCCTCGCAGCCCCGGAGGCCGTCGGCCTCTACTTTGCCGCCACCCGCATCCAGCAATTCGTGGCCTTCGTGCATTACGCGGCCTCCGCCACGACCGCCCAGCGCCTCGCCGCCGCCCGCGCGCGCGGCGACGAGGCCGGCCTTGCGCATCTCGTGCGCATGCAGGCGCGCTGGACCTTCCTGGCGACGGCGGGCGTCGGTCTCGCCATCGTCGCGGTGTCGCCGCTGCTGCTCGGCCTGTTCGGCGAAGGGTTTCGCGCCAGCCTTCCGGTTCTGGCGATCCTCGTCGCCGGCAGCGTCGCGGCGAGCCTTTTCGGCCCGGCCGAGGACGTGCTGACCATGCTCGGCGGCGAGCGGCTCTGCGCCGGAGTCACCCTGGCGATGCTGGTCCTCGCCGCAGGACTCTGCCTTGCCCTGGTGCCCTGGCTCGGTGTCGTCGGCGCGGCCATCGCGGTGGCGCTGGCGACCACGCTGCGCGGGCTCATTCTGGCGCTCGGCGCCCGGTCCCTTCACGGTCTCTCGACGCCGGTCGTCGGATTTCCCCAGCGGAGTGCCGCCCGGTGATGCGCGCCCCTTCCCTCTCCGGATCGTCGCGGGCGGCCGCCGAGCCCGTTGCCGCGCTCGCTGCCGAGGCGTCGGCCTGGGACGCGCTGGCGGTCCGAGCCGTCCCCGCGCATCCGTTCTACGCGCGGGCGGTCGTCGCGGCCCATTGCGATCATGGCCTGTGCCATCCCCGCCTCTCGGCGGTGGTCGTCCGTGACGGGGAGGCGATCACCGCCCTGCTGCCCTTCACCCTGCGCCCCGACATCGCCGGGCTCGGCGCGGCGATCGCGCAGCCCTTCCTCTCGCCCTACGTGACGGCGAGCGCACCCCTCGTCGCCGACGGTCCCGACCTGGAGGAGCGGCTCGACGCCCTGGTGGAAGGCCTGGCGCTCGCCTCCGGCGGCCGGCCCTGGCGCTGGCCGCTGCTCGCGACCGAGACCCGCCTCGGCCTCGGGCTGCTCGCCGCCATGGAGCGGGCCGGCTGGCAGACCGGCACCGTCGCGCATTTCGAGCGCCCGATCCTCGACCGGCGGACCGATTACGAGGCCTTCCTCGCCGGCCACCCGCACAAGAGCCGCCTCAAGGACCTGCGCCGCCGCCGCCGCCGCTTGGAGGAGGCCGGGACGCTCACCGTCGAGACCGCGACCGAGGGGGCGGCGCTGGAACGGGCGCTGGACGATTTCCTCACCCTCGAAGCGGCCGGCTGGAAGGGCGAGGCCGGCACGGCCCTGCGCAGCCGCCCGCGGACGGAAGCCTTCGCCCGCGCGCTGTTCCGGCCGGACGGTGGTCCCGTCACCGTCCGGGCCGACCTGCTGCGCCTCGACGGGCGCACGGTCGCGGCGAGCCTCGCCCTGGTCTCGGGCGGAACCGCTCATCTCCTCAAGACCGCCTACGACGAGACCCTGCGCGCCCAGGCCCCCGGCCTCGTGCTGGAGGACGCCATTGTGCGTGCCCTTCATGCGGAGGGCTTCGCCGCGCGGCTCGACTCGGCGACGATGCCGGGATCGGCGCTGGAAAGCCTCTACCCCGAGCGCGAGACCATCGCCGAGATCATTGCCCAGCCGCCGGGTGCCGGCCTGATCTCCCTGGAACGGCGCCTGCGCCTCGCCCGGTTCGAGCATCGTGCGAGGGCCGAAGCCAAGCGCCTGCTGCGGCGGGGCTGACGCGGCGGCGTCACCGGGCCGATTCAGCGCCCGGAGTTCTCGCCGTTGTTGCGCTGGACGCAGCGATAGCCGGCGAAGCAGTACGGATTGTCGAGGGTCGGCTCGAAGGCGGGCCGTGCCGTCACCTCGTTGCGGCAATCGCCGCTGTCGAGATGCACCGCCTCGTAGGCGTTCGGGCTTGTGGCAAGCACGACACGGCGCTGCCGCGCCACCAGGGCCTGCACCGTCCCGCAGGTGAGCGACGGGGTGAAGGGCCGCTCCTGGGCCGAGGCCGCCGTGCCGGCGAGGCCGACGACGCCGAGACAGAGGGCGTGGAGGAGCGAGAGCGTGCGCTGCATCGTCGTGGGGCCTGCCCGAGCCGGGAGGATGAGCCTCGGGGCGATCGCGGATTCTGTACCCTGAACCGCGCTCGCGCCATACCGGTTCTCGGCGCCTGCGGCCGGCGGTGGTGATACACGACCATGCCCGATTGGGCGGCAGCCTTCGATGCGCCGGTCTACCTCCACGCCCGCGACCGCGAATGGGTGATGCGCCCCGACGACCGCGCGGTGTTCTGGGAGGAGGATGAGCGCGCGCTCGCCCCCGGTCTGACCCTGCTGCGCCTCGGCGGCCACTTCCCCGGCGGCTCCGTGCTGCACTGGCGGGACGGGGCGGAGGGGCGCGGCGCGCTGCTCGCGGGCGACATCGTGCAGGTGGGCGCGGACCTGAAGACCGTCTCCTCCTGTGGAGCGACCCGAACTGGCTGCCGCTCTCCGGCGGCACCGTCGTCAGCTGCTCGGCGGCGCGCTACCGGGATCTCTTGGCGCAGGATCAGCCCTGACGTCTTCCCCGGCGCCGCCCCTGGCGGGTCTGGGGAACAGCATTGCCCCGGCCAGCGCACCGATGAGGGCGGCGAGGCCGAAGCGCCACCGCTTGCCCTGTGTGCCGGCCGTACCCGTTTCGGTCGTCGGCATCGGATCGCCTCATGCAAGACCGTGAGGAGGGATCGGGTCTTCGCCCACGACCTCTATCACTCCCGCCGCGAACCCGGCCACCGATGCCAGCGCGAAAGAGCGGTGTGCCGGGGGTTGCGGATGGCCCGCGACGGATCGGGCGCCCGGCCGCGAAGACGATCGAACCGTAGCCGTCACCGCTCCGCGTTGCCTCGGAGTGGTCGCGCAGCCTATAAGCGGAGCCCCCGACACATCCCGCGCGGCGTCGAGGATCCTTCTTGCGTGAAGGAGCCCTCCGCCCGCACGAACGAGAAGACGATCCCGCCATGGCCGGGCATTCCCAGTTCAAGAACATCATGCACCGCAAGGGCCGCGTCGATGCGGTCCGCTCGAAGGTGTTCAGCAAGCTCGCCCGCGAAATCACGGTGGCGGCCAAGCTCGGCACGCCCGATCCCTCGATGAACCCGCGCCTGCGCGCCGCCATCCTCGCGGCCCGGGCGGAGAACATGCCCAAGGACAACATCGAGCGCGCCGTCAAGAAGGCCGTGGGCGGGGACGGCGAGAACTACGAGGAGATCCGCTACGAGGGCTACGGCCCCGGCGGCGCCGCTCTGATCGTCGAGGCGCAGACCGACAACCGTAACCGCACCGCCTCCGACGTGCGCTCGGCCTTTACCAAGTCCGGCGGCAGCCTCGCCGAGACCGGCGCCGTCGCCTTCATGTTCGACCGCGTCGGCGTCATCGCCTTTGCGCCGGACGTGGCCGACGCCGACACGATGCTGGAGGCTGCGATCGAGGCCGGCGCCGATGACGTGCGCTCGGATGGCGAGGGCCACGAAGTCATCTGCGCTCAGGACGCCTACGGCGACGTGTCGAAGGCGCTGGAAGGCCGCTTCGGCGAGCCGCGCCGGACCGGCCTGATCTGGAAGGCGCAGAACACCATCGACGTCGATGACGAGACCGGTGAGAAGCTGATCCGCCTCGTCGAGGTGATCGAGGATCAGGACGACGTGCAGAACGTCTACGTCAACTTCGCCCTGTCCGACGCGCTGGTGGAGAAGATGGGCGCGTAGGCCGACGCCTGCGCGCCGTTCCGACGGCGCGTCTCTCCGGTGGCGGCGAGGCGATGTCCGGCCGCCGAACCAATCTGCCGATTTGTCGCGCGGAACGTCGAGGTCCGTGCGCTATATGCCCTGCGGGGTCGGCGTTGAGCCGGCAATCGATGATGCGCAGGGCTTCCCTTCTCGACCGATGCAGGACCGCCCGCTCATCCTCGGTATCCACGGCCTCGCCAACAAGCCGCCTAAGGAAGAGAAGCAGGCGTGGTGGGCCGAAGCGATCCGCGAGGGTCTCCGGCGCAACCTCGGCGCGGATCCCCGGAACCTCTCCTTCGATTTCGTCTACTGGGCCGACCTGCGCTACGACGTGCCGCTCTCCGAGGACAGCAACCGGGAGCCCTACTACCCCGCGCGGGGGAGGGGACCGTTTCCGAGCGCCGACGGCGTCTGCGTCCCGACCCTGACCGACCGGCTCTACCGCATCGTCGAATGGGCGCAGGAGAAGACCGGACGCCTCGTCCTCGACGATTTCATCATCGAGCACCGGCTCGACGACCTATGGGGCTACTACGAGGACGCCGCCTTCCGCGAGGCCGCGCGCGACCGCCTGCGGGCGGCGCTGGTGGGTCATGCCGGCCGGCCGCTGCTGCTCGCAGCCCATTCCATGGGCTCGCTCATCGCCTACGACGTGCTGCGGCAGCTCGAACGCGACGGGCGCTGTCCGCGGATCGACCACTTCGTCACCCTGGGCGCGCCCCTGGGCTTGGCCGAGATCAAGCATCGCCTCGCCGAGGAGCACGGGGCCTTGCGCGTGCCCTACGCCGTGGCCCGCTGGAGCAACCTCGGCGACGCGAGGACGTGGCGACCGTCGGCACGACGCTGGCCGAGGCCTATGCCCCGAACCTGGCGGGCGTGGGCGTGATCGATCGTCCCGTCCTCAATACCTATCGGCGCCCGCGCGGCAGCGTGAACCACCACAAATCCTACGGCTACCTGCGCACCCCGGAATTCTCTGAAGTTGTCGCGGCGTTTCTCGACAGAGAGGAGGCGGCGGCCTCCGTCGAGATGTCGGATGCCGGAAGCGCCTGAGGGGCGTGCGACGCGGCCCGATCCTCGCCGTCATCGCGAGCGGTCGGCGCTCCGAGGGTGACGGACGAGGCTCACGCCAGCCGCCGCCGCCGCTCCACGAGTTGCATGATGATCGGTGTGAGGATGAGCTGCATCGCCAGATCGAGCTTGCCCCCGGGGATGACGATGGAGTTGGCCCGGCTCATGAAACTGTCGTGGATCATCGAGACGAGATACGAGAAATCGATCCCCTTCGGATCCTTGAAGCGGATGACCACCATCGATTCGTCGGCGGTCGGAATCCAGCGGGCGATGAAGGGGTTCGAGGTGTCCACCGTCGGCACCCGCTGGAAGTTGATGTCCGTCCACGAAAATTGCGGGCAGATGGTCTGCACGTAGTCCGGCATCCGGCGCAGGATCACGTCGGTGACGGCCTCGGTCGAGTAGCCGCGGGTCGAGCGGTCCCGGTGCAGCTTCTGAATCCATTCGAGGTTGATGACCGGCACCACCCCGATCTTGAGGTCGGGATAGCGGGCGAGATCGACGTTCTGATCGACCACGCAGCCGTGCAGGCCCTCGTAGAACAGCAGGTCCGAGCCGGGCTGGAACGGCTCCCAGGGCGTGAAGGCGCCGATGGGCACGCCGTAGCGCGCGGAATCCGCCTCGTCGTGGGCGTAGTGCCGGGTGCGGCCGGTGCCGGATTCGCTGTAGCTCCGGAACACCTCCTCCAGCTCGGGCAGGAGGTTGGCGCGGGGCGCGAAATGGCTCAGCGTCGGCTCGCGCGCCATCATCGCCCGCATGGTGTCGCGGTCGTGCGCGTGGAAGCCGTCGCCCTCGATGTAGACGGCGCTGACATCCTCCCGACGGAAGATCTGCTCGAAGGTGTTGCGGACCGAGGTGGTCCCGGCGCCCGAGGAGCCGGTGACCGAGATGATGGGATGACGCGCCGACATGGGCTTGCTGATGTGAGGACGCTGACGCTCTAGCTGCGCATCAGGCCGCGCTGGCCGAACAGGGGGGAGCGGCCGGCACTGGGCTGGCGGCCGTCATAGTACTTGGCCACGCACTCGACCTCCTCGGTGGAGCCGAACACCAGGGGCGAGCGCTCGTGGATCTTGGTGGCCACCCGGTCGAGGATGCGGCCCTGGCCGTCGGTGGCGGCGCCGCCCGCCTGTTCGATCAGGAAGGCGATGGGGGCGGTCTCGTACAAGAGGCGCAGGCGGCCCTGCGCGTAGCCCTTCCGGTTGTCACCCGGATACAGGAACACGCCGCCACGGATCAGGACGCGCTGCGCATCCGCCACCAGGGCGGCGGTCCAGCGCATGTTGAAGTCGCGGTCGCGCGGGCCTTCCGTGCCGCGCAGGCAATCCTCGATGAACGACTTCACCGGCCCGTCCCAGTGGCGGACGTTCGAGGCGTTGATCGCGTACTCGTTGGCGGAGGGCACGATCTTCATCGCGTCGTGGGTGAGGCGGAAGACCTTGTCCGTCCGGTCGAGGGTGAAGATGCGGGTGCCGTTGCCGAGCGTGACCACGAAGGTCGTGGCCGGGCCGTAGACGACGAAGCCGGCGGCGGTCTGTGTGGTGCCGGGGGTCAGGAACGAGGCATTGGGATCCTCGCCCTGCGTCACCGGGCGGATGCCGAAGATGGTGCCGACCACCATGCCGACGCCGATATTGGACGAGCCGTCGAGCGGGTCGATCGCGACGGCCAGCGGCGCATCGGCCTTCAGCGTCACCACGTCCTCGGCTTCCTCCGAGGCGACCTGCGCCACGGGAGCCTCTTCGAGGGCCTGCATGAACCGCTTGTGGGCGATCACGTCGAGCGCCTTCTGCACGTCGCCGTCGCTGTTGTGTTCGCCCTGGGCGGCGAGATCGCCGGCCAGCGACCCACGTCCCACGGTCTCGCTCACGTCGATCGCGGCGGCGGCCAGCGCCCGGATCGTGGCGGCGGTGTCGGCCAGCGAGGGATCCCGCGCGACTTCGGCGTCGAGATGATCGTCGAGGGATGACCCGTAGGGCTTCGTCATCGTTCTGAGGCTCGCTCCCGTCGAAGCCGCGCTTAACATAAGGTCCTGCGCGGCGTTCTTGTCGGCCATGCGCGCGCGAAGGCGTGCAGGTCCATCTCACGCCATGATACGCTGTGGCGAGGCGGCAGCGCCAGACGGCACGAGACGGCTGTCGAAAGATTTCTAAAAAAACTTGTGGTGCCCCGCAAAAAAACTAAAACCGGGGCATGCGCAATCTCTCGCTCAAGCAGCTTCAGGCGGTCGCCGCGGTCGCACGGCTCGGCACCATGACGCGGGCCGCGCAGGAGCTCAACGTCACCTCCGCCGCGCTCTACGCACGCATCCGCCAGCTCGAGGAGGAGGCGGGCCTTCTCCTGTTCGACCGCACGCCGACCGGCCTCAAACCGACCGATGCGGGCCGCGAGATGCTGTGGGCGATCAACAGCATCAACACCGTGCTGGAAACCTGCACCGACCGCCTGCGCACCCTGAAGGGCGGCGGCGGCGGCCGGGTCGGCCTCGGGGTCGTTTCCACGGCGAAGTATTTCGCGCCGCTCGTCATCGCCGGCTTCATGGAGAGCCATCCGAAGGTCGAGATTTCGCTCACCGTCGGCAACCGCCAGGACACGATCGAGGCGCTGCGCAACTACGACATCGATTTCGCGATCATGGGCCGCCCGCCGCGGGACTTCGCCATCGAGGCGGAGACGTTCGGCCCCCATCCCCTGGTGCTGATCGCCGCGCCCGACCACCCGATGGCGGGGCGGCGCGGCCTGACGCGGGCGGATCTGGCCGAGGAATCCTTCCTCGTCCGCGAGGAGGGCTCGGGCACCCGCTCGGTCTTCGAGGAATTCATGAACGGCGTGATGATCCGCCGGGCCAAGCTCGGGATCGATTCCGGCTCGAACGAGACGCTGAAGCAGGCGGTGATGGCGGGCCTCGGCATCGCGCTCCTGTCCGGTCACTCGGTGGCGGCGGAGGTGGCGAGCGGGCGCCTCGTCCTCCTCGACGTGGAGGGCCTGCCGATCCGGCGCGACTGGTACGTCGTGCGCCGCGCCGACAAGGTGCTCGGTCCGGCCTCCGATGCGTTCTGGGACTATCTCGCGCAGGAGGGGCGCCGCTTCCTGCCGAGCATTCCCGGCGATTTCTTCCCGGAGGAGCCGGCTGCCGCGCCGCCGCTCAAGGCGGTCCGCAGCCCGGCCGAGGCGGGCGAGTGAGTGTGCCGATGGAGACGATCGTCATCGCCGGGGCGGGGCAGGCCGGCTTCCAGGCCGCCGCCTCGCTGCGGGAGGCGGGGTTTTCCGGCAGCCTGAGCTTGGTCGGTGAGGAGGCCGCGCTCCCCTATCAGCGCCCGCCGCTGTCGAAGGCTTATCTCGCCGGCAAGACCGATGACCGCGGCCTGCTGCTGCGGCAGGAGAGCTTTTTCGCCGAGCACCGCATCGAGCACCGGCCCGGGATACGGGTGACGGCGATCGACCGCGCCGGGCGCAGCGTCCGGCTCTCGGACGGCGAGGATCTGTCTTACGACCATCTCATCCTGGCGACGGGCACCCGCAACCGGGCGCTGCCGGTGCCGGGGGCCGATCTCGCAGGCGTGCACCAGCTTCGCTCCCTCGACGATGCCGATGCGCTTCGTGCGGCGATCGGGGGCATCCACCGGATCGTCGTGGTGGGTGCAGGCTTCATCGGCCTCGAATTCGCGGCGGTCTGCGCCGCCCGCGGTCTCTCCGTCACGGTGATCGAGGCGGCCGAGCGCGTCATGGCGCGGGCGGTCTCGCCCGAGACCTCAGCGGCGTTCCGCAGCTTCCACGAGGAGGCCGGCGTCACGTTCCTGTTCGGGGCGGGCGTCACTGCCATCGAGGGGGAGGGGGGACGGGTTGCGGCCGTCCGCACCGCCGACGGGAAAAGCCTGCCCGCCGACCTCGTGCTTGTCGGCATCGGCGTGGTGCCGAACCAGGAACTCGCGGCGGAGGCCGGGCTCGCCGTGCGCGACGGCATCGAGATCGATGCCTTCCTGGCAACGAGCGATCCGGCGATCTCGGCGATCGGCGATTGCGTGCGCTTCCCCAGCCGTTTCGCCTCCGGAATGCCCGGTGGCGACCGGGTGCGGATCGAATCGGTGCAGAACGCGGTCGATCAGGGCCGCTGTCTCGCCGCGCGGCTCACCGGGCGGCCCGCGGCCTACGACGCGGTGCCGTGGTTCTGGAGCGATCAGGGGCCGCGCAAGCTCCAGATCGCCGGGCTCGCCGCACCGACTGACGCGAGCGTCCTGCGCCGTGCCGGCGCCGGCTTCTCGGTGTTCCGCTTCCGCGATGATGCGCTCAGCGCCGTCGAATCGGTGGATCGGCCCGCCGACCATATGGCGGCCCGCCGCCTGCTGGCCGCGGGCAAGGCGCTGACGCCGGAGCAGGCTGCCGATCCGGGCTTCGACCTCAAGGCCCTGGCGACGGGTTGAGGCTCTGCCTCAGCGATCGTTCTCGGTGGTGAGCTGATCGAGCCGCGTGCCCTCGTCGCCGCCCCGCTGCTGCTCGGACAGCCGCACGCCCGGCGTCGCGCCGTTGGTGAAGACGACGCCGCCCTGCATGAGGGCGCTGCGCAGAGCCTCGACCTGGCCCGAAGCGGGATCGCCCGTGCCGGCCTCGAACCCCTTGATGAAGCCTTCGTCCAGCCCCGAGCGGCGGGCGAGATCCGCCTCGGACCAACCGAGCAGGCCGCGGGCACCCCGGCACTGGGCCGCATTCATCGTATTGGGCAAGGCTCCGCTCGACACACCTTCATCCGATCCCGTCAAACCGCTCTCCTCGATCCTTGGCAGATACCACCCCACGCCACGGGGCACGGGATGGTTCAACGGTCCGACGGGCCGGTTCGTTTCGGCGAAGCTTGTGAGAAACGGCGTTTCGCCTGCCCCGAAGACTCGTCGGGCGAGGATTCCTGCCGCACAAGGCTCGCGGCGCATCGAAACGGACGGGATCGGCGCTGAACCGGGTCTCGGGCCGGTCTTGACCATAATTGTGCTTGAATCTGTGCCGATTCCCCCTAGCGCCCAGGACCGGCTGCCGAGAGGGAGCGCGGCCCGAAGGATACGGAGCAAGCGCCGGCTCGGCCCAATCATCGGGCGAAGAGCCGAGCTGCTGGCCAAGTGGGGCTCCGGGGTGAAGCAGTCGAGCAGACAGGGGGCTGAACGATGAACAGGATGCTGACCGCCGCGCTGGCCTGCGCGGTTGCCGCGGGCGCGCTCGCGGCCGTGCCGGCTGCGGCGCAAATGGGCATGGGCGGCAATCCGTCCGGTTTCGGCGCGGGCAAGCAGCCCGATAAGAAGCCGCAATACGTCCCCGGCGCGAAGCCGACGGAGAAGATGTTCCCTCTCGGCTCGATGTGGACCGCCGTCAGCATGAACGGCAAGCCGTTCACCGGTGCCGACCGCCCGAGCTTCATCATCGACGCGCAGTACCGCGCCCGCGGCTATGGCGGCTGCAACACCTTCACCGCCACCGCCTTCCCCCTGCGCGAACAGCACCTCGCCGTCGGTCCCTTGGCGCTCACCAAGAAGACCTGCGACAAGGCGCTGGCGGCCACCGAGCAGGCCTTCCTCGTCGCCCTGCGCACGGCGGGCAAGTGGGACCTCGACGGTTCGCAACTCGTGATCCGCAGCCAGAACGGCGAGCTGCGGTTTGATCGGGCCCTGTAGGCGCCCCATTCTCGAACAGCGCGCCGGTTCCTCGGATGCGCCGGCGCACGATCGTTTTAAGTCCCCGTTGACGACGATTCGCGGACGGGCGCCCGGATTCATCCTCCGTCAGTCTCCCACGCCGCTTCCTCGCTCTCCCCGGTCGCGCTCCGCGCGGCCGCTCAGGCGGAGAGACGGAATGCGGATCGGCCGGGTTCACCAGCGCGTCGTCCCGAAGGTGCGGCCGGCGGCCTCCCACGCGGCGCGTTACGACTTCGTCCGCGCCCATCACGAGGGTGCGGCGACCCTGGCCGCCCTCGCCACCAGTTCGGGAATCGGCATCCTGATCCTCGCCACCCGCTTCCTCGTCGCCTGACCCGCGATCTCGGACCGTAACAGGTGCATCGATTCGGAGTGATCAGGATGACAATACTGTCGTCCGGCGGCGAAAAAGGAAAATAAAATTCTCCGCTAAAGCTCAGCCGTGCGCAGTCCGTGTAAAGACTGGTATCCGCCCGGCGTGAAGCTCGACGGAGCTTGCGAAATCGGCTACGCGTCGCCGCAGCGGACCACGCTTCGGCGGGAGCGCTAAGTTTCTGGTTTCGCATCGGCTTTGTCCCCCTGGCGGTCGTCTTCCTTCGGGCCGATGTGAAAGCCTTTCGTGTTGGCGCGCGCTCCTGCACCGGGCCGGTGGCCGTTGCGGCGCGGGAGCGCTCAGGGAGCGGACAGACGATGACAGACACCTCGACTCCGGACACCGTGCGCAAGCCCGGACACGGCCGCGTCTACGGCTCGATCACCGAGACCATCGGCAACACCCCGCTCGTGCGCCTCAACCGGCTCACCAAGGAGCGGGGCGTCGATGCCGAAATCCTGCTCAAGCTCGAATTCTTCAACCCGATCTCGAGCGTGAAGGACCGCATCGGCGTCAACATGATCGACGCGCTGGAAGCCTCCGGCCGGCTCAAGCCCGGCGGCACGCTGGTCGAGCCGACCTCGGGCAATACCGGCATCGCGCTGGCCTTCGTCGCCGCCGCCCGCGGCTACCGCCTGATCCTGGTCATGCCGGAGACGATGTCGGTGGAGCGGCGCAAGATGCTCGCCTTCCTCGGCGCGCAGCTCGAACTGACGCCGGGCGCGCAGGGCATGAAGGGCGCGATCGCTCGCGCCGAGGAGCTGCTGCGCGAGATCGATGGCGCGGTGATGCCGCAGCAATTCTCGAACCCGGCCAACCCGGAGATCCACCGCAAGACGACGGCGGAAGAGATCTGGAACGACACGCAGGGCCAGCTCGACGCCTTCGTGGCGGGTGTCGGCACCGGCGGCACGGTGACCGGCGTCGGCGAGGTGCTCAAGCCGCGTCTGCCCGGCCTCAAGGTGTTCGCGGTGGAGCCGGTGGACAGCCCCGTGATCTCCGGCGGCCAGCCCGGCCCGCACAAGATCCAGGGTATCGGCGCAGGCTTCATCCCCGACAACCTGCACACCGACATCCTCGACGGCGTGCTCAAGGTGTCGAACCAGCAGGCGATCGACACCGCCCGCGACCTCGCCAAGTTCGAGGGCATTCCCGGCGGCATCTCGACCGGCGGCAACGTCGCGGCGGCGCTGGAACTGGCGGGCCGCCCCGAGTTCCAGGGCAAGCGCATCGTCACCATCGCCTGCTCGTTCGCCGAGCGCTACATCTCCTCAGTGCTCTTCGAAGGCATCGGCTAACACGCGTCGCGCGGTGCGGGTCTGCGACGGACCCGCACCGCAACTCCTCCGGTCCCGGATTGTTGTCCCGGTCAGATCAGGAGGACGAAGAATGACGGAGACTTCCCCCGACCGGCCGTCGCTGAGGGCGTTCGACGCCTATGCGGATCGCAACGGCCAGGATTTCGGCACCGATTCGCCCCTCGATATGGGCGTCCCCTCGCGGACCCAGGCGGACCTGAAGAGCAATCCCGACGGGACGGCCGAGACCGCGCGCATCGCCTCCGGCACGGAGCGCCAGGGCCAGGACGCGGTGGACCAGACCGAGGCCGAGACCCCGGCGGAGAATCTGCGCCGGATCTCCGATCCGTCTCCCCGTTCCGAGCCCGACGCGACGGCGCAGGAGGCGATCGAGCGCGCCACCGCTGCCGTCGGCCAGGAAGAGCCGCCGCGTCATGGCAAGCATCTTGGCGAGCATGATGGGGGAGGCCGTGATGGGAAATGAGAACCGGCCCGACGAAGACCTGAGCAACACCGGCACCCGCAAGCCCGACGAGGCGGTCGGCTCGCCCGGCCCCCATCCGGCGGGCGGCGGCCACCAGACCTCCGAGCAGGCGGCGATCACCGGGCAGGGGGGCGGCGGGCGCTCCGATGCCGAGCGGCACGGTGAATGGGGCGAAAGCGCGGAAGGGGCCGCGGCCGGACGCACGCCGCCCGCGATCGGCGGTTCGTCCGGTGGCCATTCCGACCGCAAGGCCTCGACCGGCCCGCGTGAGGGGGAGCCCGTCGCGGGCGAGCCCGACCGGGCCAAGCACGCCTGAGCCGCCCCGGCCCCGATTCCCAGAGCATTGTCCTGGATCTCAGATCCAGGACGATGCTCTGGGTTCCTGTCTTTGCATCATCTTTTTCCGAAAGCCGGCAACCGCCTTGCGGGACGATGCTCCAAAGGGAACACGACGATGGACAAGCAGAACGGCGACGACCGCGAGACGGATCGGGAGCACCGGGACGGGCACAAGCCCGCCAACAGCGCCCCCGACGCGGTCAAGGATCCCAACGAGAAGACCGACGGCAAGCCCGGTGTGCCGGCACAGGGCGACGAGACCGATCCGGGGGCGGGTTGACCGCGCCTCCGGCGTGGCCTTGCCGGCTCAGGCAGCCTGCCGGGGCGCCTCGTCCAACAACTCGTCGGCGGGGCCGAAGAACTCGAACCGGACCCGCTCCGCCGGGACGCCGGCGCGGGTCAGCCCGTTGGCCAGGGCGGCCAGGAAGGGCTTGGGTCCGCACAGGTAGTAGGTCGCACGCTCCGAGGGCGTGTTCGAAACGAGCCACTCGGCGGTGATCAGCCCCTCGCGGTCGAAATCTTCGCCGGGCCGGTCCTGCGGCTCCGGCTCCGCGTAGACGATGTGGGCCGACAGGGTCGCTCGGTTCGCGACGAGGCCGCGCACATGCGCGCGCATCGCGTGGACCCGCCCGTTCAGGGCACCGTGGACGAACCAGGCCGGGCGTTCGGGCGTCTCCGCGGCGATGCTCTCCAGCATGCTGACCATCGGCGTCAGGCCGACGCCGCCGCTGACCAGAACCACCGGTTCGGCGCTCTCCCGGTCGAGGAAGAAGTCGCCGGCGGGTGCGGCGACCTTCAGCACGGTTCCGGCCTTCGCGTCCGCGTGCAGCCAGTTCGAGACGAGTCCGGCCGGATGCGCCGTTGCAGCCTCGCGCTTGACGGTGATGCGGTAGGCGCGATCGTTCGGTGCGCAGGAGATCGAGTAGTTCCGCTTCAGCACGCCTCGGCCCGGCAGGTCGACGCGGAAGCCGAGATACTGCCCCGGCTCGTGGCGCAGCACGGCGCCGCCGTCAGTCGGGACCAGCACGAACGAGTGGATCGTCTCGCTTTCCGGGGTGACGCTCTCGACCACGAAGTCGCGCCAGCCATTCCATCCACCGGCCTTGGTCGCCTGATCCCGGTAGATCGTCGCCTCCCGGCCGATCAGCAGCTCCGCCAGGAACCAGTACGCCTCGCCCCAGGCGGTGAGAATCTCAGGGGTGGCCGCCTCGCCGAGCACATCACGGATCGCCGCGAGCAGGGCGTCGGCGACGTGCGGATAATGCTCCGGCAGGATGTTGAGCGCGACATGCTTCTGGGCGATGCGCTCTACCGCGCTCGTCAACACGCCGAGGTTGTCGATGTTGCGGGCATAGGCCAGAACGGCGAGGGCGAGGGCCTTGGGTTGCGAGCCGGTTTCGCCGTGGTGCGACTGGTTGAAGAGGTCGCGGATCTCCGCGTTCTCGAACAGGCGCTCGTACATGCGCCGGGTGATGGCGAGCCCGTGCGTTTCGAGAGCCGGAACCGTGGCTTTGACGGTGGCGACGGTTTGGGGCGAGAGCGGTGCGGGCATTGTCGGATCCAAAGATTCATTCGACATGAATCTTTTGTCGCAGCTCTCGAAAAGATGCAAATGAAATGTACCTTATAGGTCGCTCGGACCCGCCATGCGCCTGACCCGCTACACCGACTACGCCCTGCGGACCCTGATCTATGTCGGCCTGCGCGAGCCGAAGCAGAGTTCGATCGCCGAGATCGCGCGCGCCTATGGGATCTCGGAAAGCCACCTCACCAAGGTGGTGCATCAACTCGGCCGGCTCGGGCTGATTCAGACGATTCGGGGGCGGGGCGGGGGCCTGCGCCTCGCCAAGCCACCGAAGGAAATCGTCATCGGTGCCGTCGTCCGCCAGACGGAGGACGATCTCGCCCTGGTCGAGTGCTTTTCCTCAGGGTCTTGCGCCATCACCGCGCCCTGCCGCCTGCGGCGGGCACTCGGTGAGGCGCTGGCAGCCTTCATGGCGGTTCTCGACCGCTACACCCTCGCCGACCTCTTGGGCGGCGCGGAGGGCGACGAGATCGCGCGGCTGCTCGGCCTGTCCCCATCCACCACCGTCCCGGCGGAGGTGCCGGCTCCCGAGTGAGGTTGGCCGGGATCCCCTACGCGGCCGCCGCTTCGACCCGGTTCCGGCCGAAGGACTTGGCGCGGTAAAGCGCGGTGTCGGCGCGCTTGAGCAGGTCGGCCGGCCCCGTATCGCTCGCACGTCGCACGGAGACGCCGACCGAGACGGTCACGCCGATGTCGCGCGTCCCGCCCTCGATGGCGAAGGGGGTCGCCTCGATCCGTTCGCGGATGCGCTCGGCGATGGCGCGGGCATCCGGCAGTTCGGCGCCGGGCACCACCATCACGATCTCCTCGCCGCCGTAGCGGGCGAGGATATCCATCGGCCGCACATACTGGCGGATGCGCTCGGCGAAGGCGCGCAGCACCTCGTCGCCGGCCTCGTGGCCGTAGGTGTCGTTGATCAGCTTGAAGCGGTCGATGTCGAGGAGCAGGCAGGCGAGGCCCTTCTGATGCAAGGCCGCCTCACCGAAGACCGGCCCGAGATGGCGGTCGAGGTAGCGCCGGTTGTGCAGGCCGGTCAGGTCGTCGGTGATCGCGAGTTCCATCGAGGCCTGGAGCGCCCCGCGCAGCGTCTCGGAGAAGCGCCGCCGCCGCACCTGCGTGCGCACCCGCGCGATCAGCTCGTTGCGGTCGACCGGGCGCAGCAGGTAGTCGTTGACGCCGAATTCGAGGCCGCGGGTGATGCGCGTTTTCTCGTGCATCTCGCCGACCATGATCAGCGCCATGCTGCGGGTCCGCTCCAGCGAGCGGAGCTGGCCGCACAGGCGCAGCCCGTCGAAGCCTTCGAGATCGAGGCTCACCAGGGCGAGATCGAAGCCTCCCTCGGGCGCCCGCACCAGGGCGCGGTGCGGGTCGGTCTCCACGGTGACCTGATGGTGTTCGGAGAGCGCCGTGCCGATGCGGTCGATGGCGCTCGCCCGGTCCTCCACGAGGAGAATGCGCGCACCCTCGCCGGTATCGGCCGCGGCGAGAACCAGGGGGTCGGGGCCGCCGATCTCGCGCGTCTCCAGGGCGCGCGAGCGCAACTCGTCCGTCACCGCCTTCAGCCGTACGAGGCTGCGCACCCGCGTCATCAGCGCGGTGTCGTCGATAGGCTTGGTCAAGAAGTCGTCGGCGCCCGCATCCAGGCCCCGCAGCCGGTCGGCGGGCTGATCGAGGGCGGTGACGATTACCACCGGCAGATGGGCGGTGGCGGGATTGGCCTTGAGCCGGCGGCAGACCTCGAAGCCGTCCATGCCCGGCATCATCACGTCGAGGAGAACGACGTCGCATTCGCCCTTCTCGCAAATGGCCAGGGCGTCTGGCCCATTCATCGCCACGACCACGTCGAAATACTCGAGAGACAGTTTCGTCTCGAGCAGCCGGACGTTGGGGTAGAGATCATCCACGATCAGGACGCGAGCGGACATCGTTCCTCCGAGGCGCGGCCTTCAGGACCGCGACGGCATTCAGTCCGAAGAGGTCTCAGGGAGCGCCGTCATCGCCAATGTACCGACGGACCGTTGCCAAAAACTTCGCAACCGAGATCGGTTTGGACAAATATGCCTCGCATCCGCCTTCACGAATGCGTTCCTCGTCGCCCTTCATTGCAAAAGCGGTGATGGCGATCACGGGAATGTTACGTAGGTCGTCATCGTCCTTGAGCCATTTTGTCACCTCCAGGCCCGAGACTTCGGGAAGCTGGATATCCATGAGGATCAAGTCTGGGTGGTGCGCGCGCGCGAGTTCAATCGCCTCGATACCGTTGGCGGTTTTGAGGGTCGCGTAGCCATGCGCCTCCAGAAGATCGTTGAAGAGCTTCATGTTCAGCTCGTTGTCTTCAACGATGAGAACGGTTTTCTTCATGACCTGCTCCGGCGCGGTCGCGATGGCGTTCCAACCCGTGGCCCGGCCCTCTTACTCTCTTAAACTGCTACTCGTTGATGAAACGCAAACTTGATCATAGTGATGGCCCGAGCGAGCGTCTCGCGGTCGAGGTGCTCGGATGGCTCGCCGCCGACGAGGACCGGCTGTTCCGGTTCATCGCCGCGAGCGGCCTGGAGCCCGGAACGCTGCGCGAGAGCCTGCACGATCCCGGCTTTCTCGGCGCCGTGCTCGACCACGTCATGAGCGACGAACCGTCGCTCCTCGCCTGCGCCGAGGCGCTGGAGGTGAAGCCGGAGCGGATCGCCTCCGCTTGGCAGCGCCTGCAGCCGCCGCCTTTCGACGAGGGCGGTTGAGGCGGTTCGGTCTATCCTATCGGGCCAGTTCCCGCAGCCCGAGCCGGATCAGGGTCTTGGCCTCTACCGTCCCGGCCTCCTCCCCGAGGCCCTTCAGGGCGGCGGCGATGGCGGCCGAGGCCTGAATCTGGGCATAGCCGAGGTTGACCAGGGCCGAGATCGCGTCCGCGACCGGTTGCGGCGCGGTCCTGTCCTCGACGGCGCCGGTCAGGGCGATGAGCGCCGGATCAATGGGACTGAAGGCGGGCGCCTTGTCCTTCAGCTCGGCGACGAGACGGGCCGCCAGCCGCGGGCCGACACCGGGGGCGCGGGCGACGGCACCCTTGTCGCCGGTGGCGATGGCGGTGGCGAGCTGTGCCGGCTCCAGCACCGAGAGCACGCCGAGCGCCACGCGGGTGCCGACCCCCTGCACGGTCTGGAGCAGGCGGAACCACTCCCGCTCGGCATCGACGCGGAAACCGTAGAGGCGGATCATGTCCTCACGCACATGCGTCTCGATGGCCAGATCCGTCGCCTCGCCGGGCTTCGGCAGGCGCTGCAGAGTGCGAGCAGAGCAGTGGACGACGTAGCCGACGCCGTTCACGTCGAGGATGACGAAATCCTCTCCGTAGGAATCGACGATTCCCTTGAGCTTGCCGATCATGTGAACCGTCGATCCTCGAAGGGTCCGTTGCCGCGCTTGGCCTAAGGCCATATCCGTCGTGGCGGCACAACCGACAAGGTGACCGCATGAAGCGCACGCTCGCCCTCGCCGCCCTCCTGCTGGCGGGTTTCGCATTCGCCGCGCCCGGCGGTTCCCAGGCGCAGGAGGCCGCCAAGGGAACGGCACCCGCCCTGACCAAGGATCCGGGGCAGGTGAAGGCCGGGCGCTACCGGCTCGATCCGGCGCATGGGAAGATCACGTGGTCGATCAACCATCTCGGCTTCTCGACCTATTACGGCCAGTTCACGGAGGTGTCGGGCGACCTCGTTCTCGATCCCGCCGCGCCGGCCAAGAGCAGTCTCTCCGTCAAGATCGGCACCGGCAGCGCCAACGGGCTCAACGACAAGCTCAACGCGCACCTCAAGCAGCCGGACTTCCTCGACGTCGGGACGTTTCCCGAGGCGACTTTCGTCAGCACGTCGGTCGAGCCGACGAGCCCGACGACGGCGCGCGTCAACGGCACCCTGACCCTGCGCGGCGTCTCGAAGCCGGTCTCGTTCGACGCCACCTTCAACCAGGCGGGCGTCAACCCGGTCGATAAGATCTATTCGGTCGGCTTCGACGGCTGGACGGTGATCAAGCGCTCCGAGTTCGGCGTGAACGCCTTCCTGCCGCTGCTGGGCGACGAGGTGTCCCTCCGGTTGGAGGGTGAGTTCAAGCTTCAGTAAGCCGCGGAAGCGGGCCGCGGGTTTGCGGCAACGCTTCGTTCACGATATGTGCCGTACCGGATCGATGCTCTGAAGGAGGCCGAGGCCATGACCACGGACGTCCGCATCCTCGGCATCGATCCCGGCCTGCGCCGCACCGGCTGGGGCCTGATCATGGCGCGCGGCAGCAAGCTGTCCTACCTCGCCTGCGGCGTCGTCACCTCGGACGGCGACCTGCCGCTGGCGTTGCGCCTGCGCGAACTGCACGAAGGTCTGACCCGCATCGTGACGACCTACACGCCCGACGAGGTCTCGGTGGAGGAGACCTTCGTCAACAAGGACGCGCAGGCGACGCTCAAGCTCGGCCATGCCCGCGCCGTGGCGCTGCTGGTGCCGGCGCTGGCCGGGCTGCCGGTGGCGGAATACGCCGCCAACCTCGTGAAGAAGACCGTGGCCGGGAACGGCCATGCGGAGAAGGTGCAGATCCAGGCGATGGTGAAGTTCCTACTGCCGAAGGCGGAGTTCAAGCTCGCCGACGCAGCGGACGCGCTGGCGATCGCCATCACCCATGCCAGCCACCGCGGCGCGATCGCCCTCGACCGCCGCCACCCCGTGGCCGCGGGCGGCGGACCGGGCGCGGCGCGGATCGCCGCGGCGCTGGCACGGCTCGACCGGTAGGATCGATCGGCCGCGATACCGCGGTTCATCGCCGACGGGTCTGCGTGACGGGGGCGGCCCTCCCGAACGCGGAAAAAGACGGCCATCGGCCGGCTTCCGGACAGTTTGGGAATTGAACCGCCGGACCGCCGGTGTGGTGGTCCACCGTACCACCCCACCGAGGGATCAAACACCGAGCGGGCCTGCCCCGAATGCTCCTGGCCGAGCTTGCCTCTAGCCTTTGAGGTCGAGCAACACCTTGCCGACTGCCTCGCGGCGGACGAGCACCCCGAGCGCCTCCGCGTAGGCGTCGAGCGGATAGACGCCGTGCACCTTCACGGTGAGTTTGCCCTCCGCTGCCCAGGCGAGCAGCCGGGCTTGGTTGGCCGCATGCGCCTCCGGCTCGCGCTCGACGAAGGCACCCCAATGCACGCCCTGGACGTCGATGCCCTTGAGCATGATGACGTTGAGGGGGAACTTCGGAATCTCGCCTGCGGCGAAACCGATCACGAGGAAGCGCCCCTTCCAGCCCAGCGCGCGCATGGCCGGCTCGGCCAGATCACCGCCGACCGCGTCGTAGACCACGTCGATTCCGCGCTCGCCCGCGAGGCGCCGCAATTCCTCGCGCAGGTTGTTCGCCTTGTAGTCGACGAGGTCGTCGGCGCCGTGGGCGCGGGCGGTCTCGAGCTTTTCAGGCGAGGAGGCGCAGGCGATGACGCGCGCCCCGAGCAGCTTTCCGAGTTCGACCGCCGCGAGCCCGACGCCGCCCGAGGCGCCGAGGACGACGAGCGTTTCGCCCGGCCGGATGCCGGCGCGATCCCGGAGCGCGTGGAGCGTGGTGCCGTAGGTGATCGAGAGCCCGGCGGCGACGGCGTCGGACACGGCATCCGGCACCCGCGCGAGGCGCTTGACCGGAACCGCGATCCGCTCGCGGGCGGTGCCGTGGCTGAGATGGACCATCACCCGGTCGCCGACGGAGAAGCCCTCTGCGCCAGGGCCCAAAGCCTCGATCACGCCGCAGGCCTCGCCGCCGGGGGAGAACGGCAGTTCGGGCTTCACCTGATAGCGGCCGGCGATGATGAGCGTATCGAAGAAGTTCAGCGCCGCGACCCGCACCCGCACCAGCGCCTCGCCGGGGCCCGCCACCGGATCGGGCAGGTTCTCGATGGCGAGATCCTCCGGCCCACCGAGCCGGCTGCACACCAGGGCCTTCATTCCGTGCCGTCTCCCTCACATCGCCGGTCGTCCCGCATCATCGCCCCCGACGAGCGGGAGCGGTGCCGCGTTCGACGACGGTCATGCCCGCTCGTTCGCGGTGAGCGCAAGATGCTCACGCCCGCTCGTAGGTTCCTGTCAGCAGACCCTTGGCGATCACGTTGTCTCGAAGCGCGTCGAGCAGGGCGCCGCGGCCCGGCGAGCCGGGCAGGGTCGCGGGGCGGGCCAGCGCGAAGACCTGGAACAGGTAGTGGTGCGGCCCGTGACCGGTCGGCGGGTCCGGCGGCAGCCACCCATCCTTCTGGAAGGAGTTGCGGCCCAGATCATGCCGGGCGCCGTCACCGGCCGGGCTCGCGAAGTCGCCTTCGACGAAGCTCCGGTCCTCAGCGTGCAGGTTCCAGGCGATGAGGTGGACGAAGGGGTGGGGGGAGGGCGCGTCCGGATCCTCCACGAACAGGACGAGCGCCGCGGTCCCGTCCGGCACGCCGGCGACGGCGAGCGGCGGCGAGAGCCCTTCGCCGTCCGCAGTGTAGCGGGCGGGGATCGGGGTGGTGTCGGCGAAGGCCGCGCTCGTCACGCGGAGCGTGGCGGGGGCCTCGGCCGCCACCGTGTGGAAGGCGGCCTTCTCCGCGCCGGCCCTGAGGCCGGAGAGAGCCTGACCGACGGCATGCGGCAGCTTTTCGAGCATGGTTCGAGGATCTCCGTTCCGCCCGGGAGATCCCTCAACGAACACCCGCCCGCTTCGTTCAGGCGGGGCGGTGCGCCGCGATCATGTAGTTCACCCCCGTGTCGCGGCTCGCGCGCCAGGAATCGTTGAGCGGATTGTAGACCACGCCGGTCGTGTCGGTGACGGTGAGGCCGCCCGCCGTGATGTCGGCGGACAGCTCCCGCGGCGTCACGAACTTCTCCCAATCGTGGGTGCCCCGCGGCAGCCAGCGCAGCACATACTCGGCACCGACGATGGCGAGCGCGAAGGAGCGCATCGTCCGGTTGATGGTGGCGGCAAACAGCAGGCCGCCGGGCTTCACGGTCGTGCAGCACGCGCGCAGAAAGCCCGCGCGGTCGGAGACGTGCTCGACCACTTCCATGGCGAGCACGATGTCGAAGCGTTCGCCGCGGGCGGCCACCGCCTCGATGGTCTCGTCGCGGTAGTCGATGGTGAGGCCTTCCGCTTCCGCATGGGCGCGGGCCGCCGCGACGTTGCCGGTCGCCGGGTCGAGCCCGGTCACGCTCGCACCGAGCCGGGCCAGCGGCTCGGACAGCACGCCGCCGCCACAGCCGATATCGATGACGCTGAGCCCTTCGAGGGGAAAGGGCGCCGCCGGGTCGCGGTCGAAGAGGCGGCAGGCCTCGTCGCGGATGTAGCCGACGCGGACGGGATTGAACTTGTGCAGGACGGCCATCGGCCCGCGCTCGTCCCACCAGCGCGCCGCCAGGGCGTCGAAACGCGCCACTTCGTCCCGGTCGATCGAGGTCCCCGTCATCCGGCTCACTTTCGCATCGTTTGAACCTATGGCAGCGCAATCGCTTGAACGCGGTTGCGCTGTTTTCCGGTTGGCCTCAAGCGCCCGCGGCCGCCTCTGCGGCCTCGGCTCTCGCTCCGCTTCTGTGTTCGAGCGACCGTTCCGGTCCTCGAACCCGCTCCGCGGGGCGCTCTTCGCGCCCGGAATGAAGGGCCGGCACTCTGCGAGCGATGGCCCTGGTCCTGCCGTCCGATTGACACGGCCGGGGGGCCCTTGTACCCGCCGGTCGCATCCCCGGTACAGCCGCGCCGTGTTGTTTTCCTGAGCCGGCGCGCCGCGCCGGCCTCGCGGCCGGCACCGTAGGGACAAGATGAGCAGACCGGACGCGACATGCCCCGTTTGGTGATGAAATTCGGCGGCACCTCCGTCGCCAGCGTCGACCGCATCCGCAACGTGGCGCGCCACGTCGCCCGCGAGGTCGCGGCCGGCTACGAGGTCGCGGTCGTGGTCTCGGCGATGTCGGGCAAGACCAACGAACTGGTCGGCTGGGTCAAGGACGCCGACCCGCTCTACGGCGCGGCGGAGTACGACACGGTCGTGGCCTCGGGCGAGCAGGTCACCTCGGGATTGCTCGCCATCGCGCTCAACAAGGATGGGATCAAGGCCCGCTCCTGGCAGGGTTGGCAGATCCCGATCCACACCTCCGACGCGCACGGCTCGGCCCGGATCGAGGGCATCGACCCGACGAATCTCGATGAGAGCTTCAAGCGCGGCGAGGTCGCCGTCATCGCCGGCTTCCAGGGCGTGAATCCGCAGACCGGCCGGATCGCGACGCTGGGGCGCGGCGGCTCGGACACCTCCGCGGTGGCCATCGCCGCCGCCATCGGCGCGGAGCGCTGCGACATCTACACCGACGTGGACGGGGTCTACACCACCGATCCCCGCGTGGTGCCCAAGGCCCAGCGCATGGAGCGCGTGACCTTCGAGGAGATGCTGGAGATGGCGTCGTTGGGCGCCAAGGTGCTCCAGGTGCGGTCCGTCGAGCTCGCCATGGTGCACCGGGTGCCGACCACGGTGCGCTCCTCCTTCGATCCCCCCGATGCCGCGCGGCCGGGCACCCTCATCTGCGACGAGGACCAAATCGTGGAACAGCAGATCATCACCGGCATCGCCTTCTCGAAGGACGAGGCGCAGATCACCCTGCGCGCCGTGAAGGACAGCCCCGGCATCGCCGCAGCGATCTTCGGCCCGCTGGCGGATGCCAACATCAACGTCGACATGATCATCCAGACCGTGTCCGGCGATCAATCGACCACCGACATGACCTTCACCGTGCCGGCGGCCGATTACGAGCGCTCCCGCGCCATCCTCGACGATCAGCGCGACACGATCCAGTTCGGCCAGATCGAGGGCGCCACCGATGTCGTGAAGGTTTCGGCGATCGGCGTCGGCATGCGCTCGCATGCGGGCGTCGCAGCCAAGGCCTTCCGGGCGCTGGCGCAGAAGGGTATCAACATTCGCGCGATCACCACATCCGAGATCAAGTTCTCGGTTCTGATCGACGCTGCCTACACGGAGCTTGCCGTCCGTACGCTCCACTCGCTATACGGCCTCGATCAGGCCTGACCGTTCCCGTCGGCGTCGGCCCCACGGCTCACAAGCCAGGGTTGCGCCGGCCGACCCGGATTGACGACACGATGCCCGCTGCGCCCGGAGGCCCGCGCCTGCTGCTGCGCCGGCTCCGCGAAGCCATGGCGGAGCCGGTCAGTCCGCAGCAGCGTCTCGATCGGATCGTCGTCCTCATCGCGGCGAACGTGATCGCCGAGGTGTGCTCGGTCTATGTGGTGCGCGATGACAACACCCTCGAACTGTTTGCAACCGAAGGTCTGAACCGCGACGCGGTCCACATCACCCGCATGCGCGCCGACGAGGGCCTCGTCGGCCTGATCGCCAAGACCGCCGAGCCGCTGGCGCTGTCCGACGCGCAGTCGCACCCTTCGTTCTCGTATCGGCCGGAAACGGGCGAGGAAATCTACCACGCCTTCCTCGGCGTTCCGCTGCTGCGGGCCGGGAATACGCTCGGCGTGCTGGTGGTCCAGAACAAGACCTACCGCGTTTATTCCGAGGAGGAGATCGAAGCGCTCCAGACCACCGCCATGGTGCTGGCCGAGCTGATCGCTTCCGGTGAACTCCAGGCGCTGTCGCCCGGCGCCGGCACCGCCGCGCGCCGTCCGGTGAGCCAGCGCGGCGTCGCGCTCGCCGACGGGATCGGCCTCGGACACGTCGTGCTGCACGAGCCGCGCATCGTCGTGAAGACGCTGATCGCCGAGAACGTCGAGCGCGAGATGGAGCGGCTGGAGGCGGCGATCGAGGACGTGCGCTCGGCCATCGACGAACTGGTCGAGCGCGGCGACGGCATCGGCTCGGGCGAATCCCGCGAGATCCTCGAGACCGTGCGGATGTTCGCCCATGACAAGGGCTGGCTGCGGCGCATGCGCGAGGCGGTGCAGTCCGGGCTCACGGCGGAAGCCGCGGTCGAGCGGGTGCAGTCGGACAACCGCGCCCGGATGCTGCGCCAGAGCGACCCTTACCTGCGTGACCGCCTCCACGATCTCGACGACCTCGCCAACCGCCTGCTGCGCCGCCTCGTCGGCCAGGAGAGCCAGAACGGCGACGGCCTGCCGGAAAACGCGATCCTGGTCGCCCGCTCCATGGGCCCGGCGGCACTCCTCGACTACGACCGGGCGCGCTTACGCGGCGTGGTGCTGGAGGAGGGCGGGCCGACGAGCCACATCGCCATCGTCGCCCGGGCGCTCGGCATCCCGGCGGTCGGCGAGATCGCCAACGCCACGAGCCTGTGCGATTCCGGCGACGCGATCATCGTCGATGGCCTCTCGGGCGAGGTGCAGATCCGGCCGACCCCCGAGGTCGAGGCGTCCTATGCCGAGATGGTGCGCCTGCGCGCCCGGCGGCAGGAGCAGTACCGGGCGCTGCGCGACGTGCCCGCCGTCACCCGCGACGGCGTGAAGATCGGCCTGCACCTCAACGCCGGCCTGCTCGTCGATCTGACGCATCTGCACGAGACCGGGGCGGAGGGCATCGGCCTGTTCCGCACCGAGCTGCAATTCATGATCGCCGAGCGGATGCCCTCGGCCGCCGAACAGCAGACGCTCTACGAGGCGGTCTATTCGGCCACCGGCGATCTGCCGGTCACGATCCGCACCCTCGACATCGGCGGCGACAAGATCCTCCCCTACATGCCGGCGCTGGAGGAGGAGAACCCGGCGCTCGGCTGGCGGGCGATCCGCATCGGCCTCGACCGGCCGGCTTTGCTGCGGGTGCAGTTGCGTGCGCTGCTGAAGGCGGCGGCGGGGCGCCCGATCAAGATCATGTTCCCGATGGTCGCCACCGTCGAGGAGTTCATCCGCGCCCGCGACATCGTCGAGCGGGAGAAGGCGCACTTACGCCGCCACGGCTACGCCCTGCCGAGCGATTGCCGCCTCGGCGCGATGGTCGAGGTGCCCTCGCTGCTGTTCCAGATCGACGAGATCGCCCGCGAGGCGGATTTTTTGTCGGTCGGCTCGAACGACCTGATGCAGTTCCTGTTCGCCGTCGATCGCGAGAACCGGCGCGTGGCCAACCGCTTCGATCCCCTGTGCGGGGCGGCGATGCGCGCCTTCCGCCTCATCGCCGAGCGCTCCGCGGCGCAGGGCTGCCCGGCGACCGTCTGCGGCGAGATCGGCGGCCGGCCGTTGGAGGCGCTGGCGCTGATCGGCTTGGGCTTTCGCGATTTCTCGATGTCGCCGGCCTCGATCGGCCCGGTCAAGGCGATGGTGCTCTCCGCCGATGCCGCCGAGGTCGCGGCGTTGATCCAGTCCGAGCTGACCCGGGTCACCGACGGCGCCTCGGTCCGGCCCGCCTTGGCCGCCTATGCCAAGGCGAACGGCGTGCCGATTTAGGTTCACGACGACCGACATCGGCTCCAGCCTGCGAGAGGAAAACGGGTGGATTGGCAGGTGCACTGGCTGGAGGCCGAGGGCGACCTCGCGCCCTGGCGCAACCGGATCGCTGCCGAGATCGAGGCCGCCCGGACCGCCGTGGCGGGCGTCCTGCCACCGTTCCGGCTGGACATCCTCGTGGAGCGCCTGACCGGCGCGGTCATCCCGGAGGTCGGCACGAATGGCCGCGCCTGCCGGCCGGGTCTGTGCTCGCTCACGGTCGACCCGCTCAACCCGAACTTCGCGGCGAGCCTCGACAACGGCGACATCCGACGGACGATCGCCCACGAGGTGCATCACTGCCGTCGCTTGGCCGGGCCCGGATATGGCCGAACGCTGGGTGAGGCGATCGTCAGCGAGGGATTGGCCGGACAGTTCGCCGGGACGCTCTTCAAGGCGCCTCCCGAGCCCTGGGAACGTGCCCTGGACGACGCGGCCTTGCAGGCCGATCTCCCGAGCGCGGCGGAGCTACGGGCGCCCAATCACGATCACGCCGGCTGGTTCTTCGGAGCTGGCGGCCGTCATCCGCGCTGGCTCGGATACACCCTCGGCTACCGGATCGTCGGCGACTGGCTCGCCGCCAACCCCGAGCCCGATGGCGAGACCTGGGTCAACGTGCCGGCGGAGGTCGTTCTCGCGTCGTCTCCATGGTCCGCCGCGGCGTGAGCGGCCCTCGAACGACCCGGATGCGCGGCGGACCGGCCCCGGTGCATCTTCCCTCCCGGTCGCCGCACGGGTAACGGGTGCCGGTCGGACCGCCATGAACGTTGCCGTTCCGGCGAGCCCGCCGAAGCGGCCGTGCGATCCGCCCCGTCCCCTTCCGATTTGACGCGCACCATCGACGAGTATCCTTACAGGCGATGACCCCCATTCCTTCCGATCGCCTCGACGCCATCCTGGCGCGGCACGACATCGTCACGGCGCAACTCGCCGACGGTTCGGCCGATGCCGGGAGCATCGTGCAACTCTCCCGCGAATTGTCCGAACTCGACGGCGTCGTGGCCGCGATCCATCATTACCGGCTGGCGGAGGCCAACCTGGCCGGCATCCGGGCGATGATCGACGAGCCGGGCGGCGATCCGGAGATGCGCGCGCTCGCCGCCGAGGAGAAGCCGGAGGCGGAAGGTGCGCTCGAACAGGCCCACCGCGCGCTGCAGCTGATCCTGCTGCCCAAGGATGCCGCCGACGAGAAGAGCGCGATCCTCGAAATCCGCGCCGGCACCGGCGGTGACGAGGCGGCCCTGTTCGCGGGCGACCTGTTCCGCATGTACGCGCGATACGCCGAGTCGAAGGGCTGGCGCGTCGAGGTGATTTCGGAGAGCGAGGGGACGGCCGGCGGCTATCGCGAGGTCGTGGCCGAGGTGAAGGGCCGCTCCGTGTTCTCGCGCCTCAAGTTCGAGAGCGGGGCCCACCGCGTCCAGCGCGTGCCCGACACCGAGACGCAGGGGCGCATCCACACCTCCGCCGCCACGGTCGCGGTGCTGCCCGAGGCGGAAGAGGTCGACATCGTCGTCAACGAGGCGGACCTGAAAATCGACACCATGCGGGCGCAGGGCGCCGGCGGCCAGCACGTCAACAAGACGGAATCGGCGATCCGCATCACGCATATTCCGACCGGCGTGGTGGTGTTCGTCCAGGAGGAGCGCTCGCAGCACAAGAACCGCGCCCGGGCGATGTCCCTCCTGCGCTCGAAGCTGTTCGACGCCGAACGCACCGCCAAGGACTCGGCGCGGGCCGCCGACCGCAAGGCGCAGGTCGGCTCCGGCGACCGCTCGGAGCGCATCCGCACCTACAATTTCCCGCAAGGCCGCGTCACCGACCACCGCATCAACCTGACCCTCTACAAGCTGGAGGAGGTCATGGCCGGCCAAGCACTCGACGAGGTGATCGACGCCCTGGTGACCGAGCATCAGGCGGAGTTGCTGGCCGCCGAGGGAATGGCATAAGGGTCGGGGCCGGCATGAGCCCCCGCTTTGCGCCGACGCTTTCCCGCGAAGCCGCCCTGCGGCATCTCGTCCGGACCTTCGAAGGGGCCGGCTTGCCGAACGCGCGCTCGGACGCGCGCTTCCTCCTGCTGCACATCCTTTCGCTCACGCCTCTCGACCTGACGCTGCGCGGGCGCGAACCGCTCGGTACGGCCGCTGCGGAGGCACTCCGGCAGGCGGCCGAGCGGCGGCTCGCGGGCGAGCCGACGGCGCGGATCCTCGGCGCCTGGGAGTTCTGGGGGCTGCCCTTCGCCCTCGGCCCGGAGACGCTGGTGCCGCGGCCCGACACCGAGAGCGTCGTGGAGGCGGCGCTCCGCCTGCTGCCCGAGGGCGAGCGGCCGCTGCGCCTGATCGATCTCGGCACCGGCTCGGGCTGCATCCTCGTGGCTCTGTTGCACGAGCGGCCGGGCGCGCTCGGCCTCGGCCTCGACCGGTCGGCGGCGGCACTGGCGGTCGCCCGCCGGAACGCGGCGGCCAACGGTGTCGCCGATCGGGCCGCCTTCCTGTGCGGCTCCTGGCTCGATGCGCTGAAGGGGCCGTTCGACCTCATCGTCTCGAACCCGCCCTACATTGCCGCCCCCGTCATCGCGACGCTCGAACCGGAGGTTCGCCTGCACGATCCACAGGCGGCCCTCGACGGCGGAGCCGACGGCCTCGACGCCTACCGGGCGATTCTCTCGGATGTCGCGCAGCGGCCGGGTCTGCTCTCGGCGCAGGGCGCGCTCGTGCTGGAGATCGGCTACGATCAGGCAAACGCCCTGATCCGTCTCGCGCAGGAGACCGGATTCGAGGTCATCGGCGTCGGCCGGGATCTCGCGGGCCACGACCGGGTCGTCACGCTTCGGCCATCCTTGGCGGGCAGGTGAGGGATCGAGGGAGTGGATTTCGCGCCGGGGTGTGGCGCGAATGGCTGCTCAACCTGCACAATTCCGGCATAAGCTGCCTTGGCCACGAAAAAATGCTTGTTGTCGAGGGCGTCAGTCACTAGCTTAGGGATGCAGGCCGCCAATGGTCCGTTGAGCGTCTCTCACAAAACTCCCGCTGCGCCCCACAGGCCAAAGGGAGCTCCCGAGACCCGGGAGTTTTGTGAGGCACTCTTTTAAACGGTATCGGCAGGATCGGTTTTGACCGTGTCCTCCGGCTTCGGACGGTCTTCCCACCATCGAGCGGACGCGCTCCGGCAGTCGCGCCTAGGCTCGGTGATATCGAACCTGACAGTCGAGGGATGTCTCGCGGCGCGCCAAAACCGAGCGCAGCCACCAGACGAGCGGCAAACATCGTGGAATGAAGCGCGGTCGGGCGCCTTGCGCCCGGCTCGCCCTGTCCGCGAGCCAAGCTCCGGCACTGTCAGTCACGCTGAGCGACAGGTAACGAGGGTCAATCGAGGCCGATGAGACCAAACCAGAATCGACGGATGCGGGGTCGCAATCGGCCCAAGGGTCCGAATCCGCTGACGCGCTCTTACGAGTCGAACGGTCCCGACGTCAAAATTCGCGGCACCGCACAGCATATCGCCGACAAGTACGCACAGTTGGCGCGCGACGCCCTTGCGAGCGGCGATCCGGTCGCCGCCGAGAACTACTTCCAGCACGGCGAGCACTATTTCCGGATCATTACCGGCGCTCAGGAGCCCGGTCGTCCGCAGGTCACGCAGGGCTATGCCCGCAACGGCTTCGACGAGGACGAGGAAGGCGACGACGAGACCGTTCAGGGCCAGGGCGCCGAGGGCGGTCGCCAGGGGCTCGGCTACGGCACCGACGAGTACGGCGACCCGACGCAGCAGCCGCAGCCGTTCGAGCGCCACGACTTCGACGGCCGGCCTCAGCGCAACGATCGCAACGACCGGAACCCGCGCTTCCAGCCCCGCGAACAGGGCCGGGACCGCAACGACCGCAACGACCGGGGCCAGCGCTTCGAGGGCAACCGGCCGGATTACAACCGCGGCGAGCCGCGGCAGGACTTCCGTCAGGATCGCCAGGATCGGCCCGAGCGCCAAGACCGGCAGGATCGGCCCGAGCGTCAGGATCGTCAGGACTATCCCCGTCAGGACGCCCCGCGCCAGGACCGGCGTCAGGACTATCGGCAGGATTTCGGGCAGCAGCCCCAAGACGGCCGTGAGAATCAGGGCCGGGACAATCAAGGTCGTGAATTTCAAGGTCGCGACAACCAGGGCCGCGAGCCGCAGGGTCGCGAGAACCGTCGCGACGCCGGCCGCTTCGAGAACGGTCGCAACGAGTCGCCCGAGGCGCCTCGCCAGGAATCGCGCCAAGAGCCTCGGCAGGAACCCCGGCAAGAGCCGCGTCAGGACACCCGCGCCGAGCCTGCGGCTCGGCCGGAGACGCCCCAGCGCTCCGACAGCCCGGCGCCGCGGCGTGGACGCGGACGTGCGAGCGAAGCCAGCCGCGCCGCCGCGGCCGACGCCGCCGATCCGTCGGCGCTGCCCGCCTTCCTGATGACGGCGACCCGTAACCCCACGCCCCCGCCGTCCCCTGAAGCACCGGTTGCACGCGCCGCGCCGGAGCCGCGGGAGGCGGCCCCCGCCGCTGACGTGCCGTCATCGGCCGAGGAAGCGCCCGCGCCCAAGCCGCGCCGCCGCCGGACCCGCTACAAGGGCCCCGAGGACGAGGCGGCTCCCGAGAAGACCGATACGCCGGACGCGGCCGAGTAAGCGAACGAAACGAAAGCGGCCCGAGGAATTCCTCGGGCCGCTTTCGTTTGGCGCCTCCGCGAGGGCGGCGCGCGGGCTCAGAGATACGCGTCCCGCTTGGATCAAGCGGAAGGCCGTCTCAGCGGAGATAGTTGACGAGGCTCATCTCGGAGAGGATCGAGGTGACCTTGTAGCTCGCCTGCAACTGCGTCTGCAGGCTCAGGAGCTTGGCCGCGACCTCTTCCGTCGAGACCGTATCGACCCCGTCGAGGGAGTCCTGCAGGGTCGCCTTGGTGGTGTTGGCCACCGACTTCGCATTGGCCATGCTGCTGGCGGCCAGGCCGAAATCGGTGCCGATCTGCTCCAGGCTCTGCTGGCTGGTGCCCGCGGTGAGCAGGTTCGCCGCCCGGCTGGAGACCGCCTCGAACCGTGCCGTTTCGACCGTTCCGGCCCCGGTGGTGAAGTTTTCCGCCGCCATCGCGGCGATCCCGGCAAGCGTCCGGCGGATCGCCTCCTCGTTGGCCTGCGCGCCGATCTCGACCGTCCGGCTGGTGCCGGCCTGCACCGTCGCCGTCGCCCGCGGGTCGGAAGCGGTGTCGCCCTTGTACCAGATCACGGTCTTGGCGCTCGCGGTCTCGGCGTAGCCGTTGCCGTCCGCCGCGACGCGCCGGGGGCTCAGGCCGGCGGCGGGCGAGCCCTCGAAGAAGTTCAGCGAGGCGCGGCCGGCCGAACTCGCCGAGAGTTCGGTGTTGGCCGCCGTCGTCAGAGCATTCTGGAGCGTGCGGGAGAGGTTCGCGGTCGTCTCCTCCGGCGTCGCACCGATGGCGAAGGCCGTCGCGGAGTCGGCCCCGGCCGTGGCGGCGGCGGTCAGGGTGATCGACTTCGTCGTGCCGTCATGCATCCCGAGCTTGAGCGTGATCGTGTCGCCGGGCGCGGGATTGCTGCCAACGGTCAGGGTCGCCGTGGCCGCCTGGCCGTTGCTGAAGGCCGCCGCCACGCCGGGCGGGCTCGCGCTCTGCACGCTGGCGATGTCGGCTCCGCCGAGCGCCCGCTTCAGGTTGGCGGCGGTCTCTTCCTTGGTGGCTCCGATGGAGAAGGCTCCGGCCGCATTGCCGGCCTCGCCCGCGCGGGCGGTGAGGTCGAGGGTCGTCTGGCTGCCGTCGGCGAGCTGCACCACCACCCGCACCTGGGCGCCTTCGGCAGGCTGCTCGGCAAAGCTCAAGGCGACGTCCGGCTTTGATCCGGCAACGACATTCGCACCGAGCGTGGCACTGTTCGAACTCGACGCGGCCATGAGGCTGAAGCCGAAATTCGCCCGTGCTTCGGCGCTGGAATCCTCTGACAGAGCGATCGTCCGGGTGCCGACGCTCTGGGTCAGGCGGCCATTGCCCGAGGGGCCGAGATCGGCCTTCTTCTGCTCGGCGATCAGGGTTCTGAGACCGTCGAGGCCCTCGGCCGGGATACCATTCAGGATGGCTTGGTCGGAGACGACCGGCGCCGTCTCGGTCGCCCGTCCCGAGAAGACGTAGACCCCGGCCGCCTGCTGGTTCAGGGCATCGACGGCCGCCGAGAGGTTGTTGGCGGCAAGCTGCACGGTGGCCGATGGCAGCTTCTCGTTGCGGGTGGCGACGATGCCGGTGAGGTTCGAGCGGGTGCTGTCGGAGAGTGCCTTGAGCTGGGTGAGGCTGGCGCTCGTGAGTTTCACCCGGGTCTCGGCCGAGCCGATCGCCGCGAGGTAGCCGTCCTGGGCGCTGATCGCCGCGTGCGCGCTCAGACTGGTCGTGCGCGCCACGCCCAGGCCGCCATAGGTTTCGGCGGTGCGCCCGGTCGAGAGCTGCTGAGCCAGCCCGTCGAGCTGGTTCTTCATGCTGACGAGGCTCGCCGATTGGCGGTCGAAGCGGTAGGTGCCGGCGGCGAAAGCGGTGATGGTCATCGGCGGCTCCGCACCTAAATCCTGAGCAGGGTGTCGATCATGTCGCGGGCAGCGGTCAGCACGCGGGCGTTGGCCGCGTAGGCCTGCTGGAGCGCGATCAGGTTCGACATCTCCTCGTCGATATTGACGCCCGAGGCTGAGGCGAAGCGCCCCTGCGCCGTCGAGAGGGCGATGCTCTGTCCCTCGTCGAGATCCTGCGCCGCCGCCGCCGCCGCGCCCTGCGCCGAGATGACGCCCTGGACGAAGTCGGCGACGCTCGACCGGGTCGGGGCGTCGATGCCGCTGATGCCGCTCGACGAGGAGAAGAGACGCTGGGCCCCCGTCAACGCGGTGAACAGCGCCTGCGGCCGGGTTCCGTCGCCGATGCCGCTCGCCGCGCCCGTTCCGGTGACGCCGACGAGGCTCGCGGCGCTGCCGACCACAGCCGGGTTCACGGCGATGCGCTGTGCAAAGCCCGTGAGCTGCGAGCCGCCGTCGAAGGAGCCGGTGAAGAGCCCGGCGGATGCGCCGTCGACGAAGAGCGGAAGCTGCGTGGTGGAGCCCTTGATGTCGCCGGCCGAGGTGACCTGCGTCACGCTGGCGCTCGCCGCGACCAGGGTGGCCCCCCCGCTGGCGAGGATGCGCATCGCGCCGGCCTCGCCGCCCGGCACGCTCGATACCGTGAATCCCCCGCCAAGAGCCGCGGTGATCGCACTGCGGATCTCGTCCGCGGTGCGGGCGGGGGTCGCATCCGGCCGCCGGATCGTGAACGGGATCACCGTGGCGTTCGCGTCGTCGGTGGCGCCGGCCGGAATCGCGGGGGGCGGATTCTGGTAGGACGGCATCAGGATGAGGTTGCGCTGCGTCCCGCTCCCGTCCTGTACCGTCAGGGTGATGGCGTTGCCGGCCGAGAGGCCGGTCAGGTCGATGTCGAAGCCCCCCTTGGTGCCGTCGGTGGGGGGCGTGCCGGTGGCCAGACGGTCGGACATCGCGCGCGACAGCCCCGCCGCGAGGTCGTCGAGCTGGCGCTGGGCCTGCGGCAGCACCGTATCGCGCAGCTCGATCGCGGCGGCGATCGAGCCGGAGCGGATCGCCCCGGAGCCGAGCAGGTCGATCTTGCCGCCACCGGGCGTCGACGCGACGATGGTGCCGACGCCGCTCTGCGACGGGTCGGTGGCGTAGAGCGCGTTGGCCGAGAGCGTGCCGCGGGCATCGAAGCTGAGCGAGGCGGCGTTGGAGCGGTCGAGCAGGGTGACGCCGGAACTGGTCAGCACGCTCACGCTGCCGTCGCTCTGAGAGACGGCGTTGATGTCGATGAGGCCCGATAGACTGTTGAGCGCTTGGTCGCGCTGATCCTCGAGTTCGGGGCGGCTCGCGTCGCCGGCCGCGGTCGCGACGATGCGGGTGTTGAGCTTGGCCAATTGCGTCAGCAGGCCGCTGGCCTTCTCGGTGTCGGTGGCGAGCTGCGATTCGAGCCCCGAGCGCAGGGCCTGAACCCCGTTGGCGGCGCTGCCGATGCGCGTGGCGAGGTCGTTGGCCGCGCTGAGCACCGTCGCCCGGGCGGCCGTCGAGGTCGGGTTGGCGGCGAGCGTCTGGAGCGAGAGCGTGAAGTTGTTGAACACCCCGTCGAGCGCCGAGGCGTCTCCGGGCCGCCCGTAGAGCGTGTCGAGCTGCGTGCGGGTCTTGGACATCAGCGAGGTGTAGGCCGCCCCCGAGCTTTCCGCGCGCAGCTGCTTGAGCGCGGCCGCGTCGAGCGCCCGCGCGACCGTGCCGGTCGCCACGCCGGCATTCCCCGAGCCCGAGGTGATGGGCGAGAGCGTGCGCCGGACATAGCCGGCCGTGCCGACATTGGCGATGTTCTGCGACACGACCCCGATCTGAGCCTGCGTGACCCGCAGGCCGGCGGTGGCCGTGCTGAACGCGTCGAGGGCCAAGGCGCTTCTCCTCCCTCAGGGGTTCGTCAGCGGATGACGTTGAGCAGATCGGAGATCATCGTCTGCGCCGTCGACATCACCCGGGTGTTGGCAGAGTAGGCCTGTTGGGTAACGATCATCTTCGAGAATTCCGCGGCAATGTCCGTATTCGACTGCTCGACGTTCGCCCCGACCACGGTCGAATCCTTGAGCCCGCTGATCGCCTCGCCCGAGGCGACGGTCTGCTGGTAATTGCCCATCGAATCTGGCTTCAGCCCGTCGGGATTGACGAACTGCGCCACCTCGACCCGGGCCAGCCCGATCACCGAGCCGTTGGAGTACTTGCCGCTGATGATGCCGTTGTCGCCGACCTCGACCGAGGTCAGCGAACCCGAGGCGTAGCCGTTCTGCTTCTGATCCCTGGGTGTCGCCAGGCCGGAGGCTTCGGCGTACTGCGTCAGGCCGCCGCTGAGGTCGAGGGTGACCTGGCCGACATTGACGCCGTCGACGGTCAGGTTGTTGATCGGGACCGTCTTTCCGGTCGGGGCGGTCATCTGGCCGCTGGCGCTGAAGGTGAAGGCCTGCTCGATATTGGTCCAGCTCGTCTGGCTGCCGGAGACGCTGGCCTTGTCGGCGATGAACAGGTTCCAGGTGTCGCTCGTGCCGGCCGCCGTGTCGGCGGCGGCCACCTTGGCCCACCGGCTCTGAACGCTCACGGGGGCGCCGGAGGCGGTGTAGACGGTCAGGGCCGGGCCGGCGATGCTGTTGTCGATGAAGCTCTGGGCATTGGCCTGGGAGACGCTGCCGGTGGTGGCACCGTTGGTCGGCGTCACCCGCGCGTCGGTCCCGTCGCTGAAGGCGGAGAGCAGGCCCTGCGTCGAGGCGGCGTTGGTCGTGGCGGGGGATTTGGGGAGGTTGGCCGAGTAGGTGATCGTCGTCGTCGGCTTGGCCGGGATGATCGCGTTCGAGATCTTGATCGGCCCCGTGCCGTTGGTCTGGCCGGTGACCGGGTCGAGGCTCGCGCCGACGAGGTAGGCGCCCGCGCCGTTGGCGAGGTAACCGTCCTTGTCCGGGGCGAAATCGCCGCGGCGGGTATAGAGGTTGCCGGCGGTGAAGCCCTCGCCGCCGCCGGCATCGGTGGTCTTCTTGCGCACGGCGAAGAAGCCCTGGCCGTCGAGCGCCATGTTGGTGGAGACGCCGGTCGAGACCTTGTTGCCCTGGATCGAGTTGGTGAGTTCCGAGAAGGCGCCGACCGAGCCTGCGGTCTGGCTTTTCGCGTCGCCGTCGACGAGCATGTCGACAAAGCCCGTGTCGATGCGCTTGTAGCCGGTCGTCTGCGAATTCGCGATGTTGCCCGAAATGTTGCTCAACGAGAAGGACTGGGCCTTCAAGCCCGAAACCGCGGTCTGAAGCGCGGAAAAGACGTCCATGGCGTTCGCTCGCTCCAAAAGACCGCATGAAACGGCGGATCTGACAATCGAGAGCGCAACGCGCATGCCAAAGCTAAGTCATTGGTACCGTTGGGATCGGCTTGCCGCGCTCGGCAGTTTCGGACGGGCGGGTATGGACCGTGCGGCAGATTCTGCCGGGTCCGGCCGTGTTTACGGCCCGTTATTGCCATGCCCGCTAAGGTCGCTGCGAGTTGTCGCGGCGGACGGGATTCATGAAGAACAAGAGGACGAGCCTCGTCCACCTGATCTACTTCTCACGCCTGACCATCTCGAACGAGCCGGCTCTGCGCGCGAAGCAGATCGGTGACATCACCCGCCAGGCTCAGAAGAAGAACGAATTCGCCGTGATCACGAGCTTTCTGATCATCGACCAGAATTTCGCGATCCAGGTCGTCGAGGGCGAACGCCAGTCGGTCAACGAGACCTTCCAGCGGATTGCCGCCGATTCGCGGCACCGCGACGTGCAGATCGTCGAGTGGCGCGAAATCGCCAAGAGGGAATTCGTCAGCTCCTTCACCACGGTGAGCCGCACGACGGCCAACGAGCCGCATTTCGCCAAATCTGGCCTTCTGCCGATGCTGCAACGGGGCACGCCCAAGAGCAGCGCGATCCACGGTCTGGCCGTCACGCTCCAAGCCGAATCGATGGCCAAGCAGGGCATCGACCATCTGTTCGTTTGAGCGGGTGGGCTGCCGCCAGCCCACCCTTCAGAGATCCCGTTGAGACGCGACCCCGGACGCCATGAGCGACACGCTTCCCATCCTCATCGTCGATGACCAGCCCAAGCTCCTGCGGCTGATCATCGAGCTGATGACCCGCCTCGGTTTCCCGGACGTCGAGGGCGTGTCGGACGCAGCCGAGGCGCTCAGCCGGATGCGGGAGCGCCGCTACGCCCTCGTCATCTCCGACCTCGCCATGGAGCCGATGGACGGGCTTCAGCTCCTGCGCGAGATCCGGGCCGACGACAGCCTGATGAACACGCCCTTCATCCTCACCGAGACCTCGTTCGACTTCGAGGACATCAACCACGCCCACGTCGCGGGCGCCGACGCCTTCATCCTCAAGCCGTTCGACATCAACCTCCTGAAGACGAAGCTGAAACAGGTGCTCAACCGCAAGCCGCGCCGCCGCGAGGCGCCGCTGCCTTCCGAATCGACGCTGAGCCAGGAATTCCCCCTGCTCGGCAAGTTCTGACCGGCGCCGTCTTCGCTGCGCCCTTGCCTCGAGGCGGAAGCCGTCGCCGGCCGGGCATCGTTGAGCCCGCCACGCCCGTCGATTCTCTCGGAGGCGATGCACCGGGTTGCACGCCGAATCCTTCGCGGAGCACTCGGTCTAGTCGCCGCTTGCGAAGAAAACCGACCTCTGGTTGGCGTTCGGTGAGTCCCTCTTGACTGGATCCGGGCATTTTGCCGGGAACGAAGAAGGGATGGACGGCCGATGCAGGCGCAGGCCGATGGTGCGGGAGTCGCAGGTCTGGGAAGCGGGCAGGGCGGTCGAGAGACGGTTGGCGGGCATCTGCTGCGCACAGGCTCAGGACTGTGCCTGACCGTCGCCGGATTTGCCGCCACCGCGCTGATGGCCTCGCTCTCCGCCGGGCCGACCCTGACCCGAGCATCCGCACCGACATGACGGCTCTGAAGCCCCGCGAGGACGCGTTGAGCGATCGCATCGCCCGTTTGTACGCGGCGCTCGATACCCTCTCCCTCGGCTTCCTTCTCTACGATCCCGATCACCGGCTGGTGGTCAACGTCTCGGCGGCGCTGTTCACCTCGCTGGCGCTGATCGGGACGGTGCAGGCGGCGCTCGCCGAGAGCGGCTTCTGCGCCCGCCGCCCCGAGCTGGAGATCACCGAGAGCGTGCTGCTGGTGAACGGCAGCGCCACGGTGGCGATCCTGCACGGGCTGCGTGACCTCGGAGCCCGTGCAGGATCGCCATCGACGATTTCGGCACCGGCTATTCCAGCCTGAGCGACCTGCGCAGCGTCCCCTTCGGCAAGATGAAGGGAGACCAGTCCTTCACCCGCGACCTGACGGTGGAGCAGGGCGTCGGCTTCATCGTGCGGGCGGTGGTCAGCCTCGCCTCCAGTCTCGGGATGACGACGACCGCGGAAGGTGTCGAGACACCGGAGCAACGCGCTTGGCTGCGCGAGGAGGGCTGCGACGCGGTGCAAGGCTACCTGTTCAGCCCGCCGGTTCCGGCGAGCGAACGCCCGGCCCGGCTCGAGACCTGGAACGGCCGGAAGCGCCGCACCGCGTGAAACCGTGATCCGATCGCGCTTGCCGTCGATCGCGCGGGATCAGGCTGCTTCGGAAGCCGGAGGGCGTTCCCGAGACACCTTGGTCACCGCCTCGCGCAAAGTGGCGAGGCCCGCCTCCGGGCCCATCCCGGCCGTGGCCAGATGCCGGCGATAGGCCCGCGCTCCGGGCCGCCCGTTGAACAGGCCGAGCATGTGCCGGGTATAGGCATGAAGCCGCAGACCCCGTTCGAGCCCTGCCGCGACGATGGGCTCGAAGGCCTCGATGGCGGCGAAGGCATCGGCGACGGGGGCCGGTTCGCCGAACAGCTCGGCATCGACGTCGAGCAGCAGCGCCGGCTCGGTATAGGCCGCCCGGCCGATCATCACGCCATCGACCTCGCCGAGCCTCGCCTTGGCGGCGGCGATGTCGGCGATCCCGCCATTGACCGCGATCGGCAGATCCGGATGCGCCCGCTTCAGCCGGGCGACGCGGCCGTAATCGAGCGGCGGCACGTCCCGGTTCTCGCGCGGCGAGAGACCTTTGAGCCAAGCCTTGCGAGCATGCACGACGAGTCCGTCCACCCCCGCCGTGACCACGGCGTCGGCCACGGCGTCGAGGGCTTCCTCGATATCCTGATCATCGACGCCCAGGCGGCACTTCACGGTCACCGGCACCGGGACGGCCGCCTTCATGGCCGCCACGCAGGCGCCCACGAGGCCCGGCTCGCGCATCAGGCAGGCGCCGAAGCGTCCGTCCTGCACCCGGTCGGAGGGGCAGCCGACGTTGAGGTTGATCTCGGCGTAACCGAAATCGGCGGCGATCCGCGCCGCCGCCGCGAGGTCGTCCGGGTTCGAGCCGCCGAGTTGCACCGCCACCGGCTGCTCGCCGGCGTCGAAACCGAGCAGCCGCTCGCGGTCGCCGTGCAGCACGGCCCCGGTCGTCACCATCTCGGTATAGAGCCGCGCCCGGCGCGACAGGGTTCGGTGGAACGCGCGGCACTGCCGGTCGGTCCAATCCATCATGGGTGCGACGCTGAAGCGCCACCCGCTGAGTTCGTTCAGTTTTTCAGCCGGGGTCGACACGTGCGCCCTGTTCCGTTTCGATGCGGGTCCGCTTCGAGCCATCCGCGAGGATCGTCGCATGGGCGGCTCGATCGAAGGCGTACGAGCCTCGGCCTGAACGATCGGCCGCGGAAAAGCCGATGCGGCAAGCGTTCGATCGGCTTGATTCCGCAGGCCGCAAGCCATCGTTCAGGACGATGTACGCAATGCGCGTCCGGATACCACGCATCGGCCAGCCTCAAAAGGGAAGAGCCCCGCCGGCACAAGACCGGAGCTTGCGCCAGGAGGCGGGCGCAATGGTCGAGGCTGCGTCGGCATCAAGCGCGTCAAAACAACACCAAGAGACGCCGACCTGATATCAGGTCGGATATGGCTCTCGGCTGTCACGCACCTTTCGAGGATTGCTGACGCATGGTGCTGTCGGCTGTCATCACGGCATCCACCGCACGTTCGGCGAGTGCGCGGGCGAGATCATGGGGCAGTCGGCCGCTGCTGGGCAATTGTCTGCTGGTGACATCATGCTGGGCGATGACGGCGGCCACGGCCCTGATCCGATCTTCGCGGCTTGCTTGAGCCTGTTGCACGTCATCCCCCCTGGTGCGGCATCGATCCGAACTGGATTCCGCCTGTGCAACGCCGATGAGAGTGCCTCACAAAACGCTCGATCATTGATCCTTTCCTCTCACCGCGACGGCGAAAGGGCGTTTCAGGAGAGACACCAAGTTGAAGCGCTTTGCGCGTTTGCCGGCTCTTCGATACCGGAACGGATGTCCCGTGTCCTCGTCGCGGTCGGAGATCTGCACAAGTTGCAGGCTGGTTGAGAAGGTTTGAGGCACCCCTTTCGCGGGCCATGCGCACACGCCGTGCACGGTCGAACCGGGGTTTGGTGACAGATCGGATCGCAGCCCGTCGGCTACGATTTCTGCGCGGGTTGCTGATCGCCCAGTCTGAGAAAGCTTGCTGCGAAGGCTTCCGCGCTCTCCTTGGTCAAATCGGTGACGACGAGGCCCTGTGCGGTCACCGCCCAGAGTCCGTCGTCGTTCTGGAAGACGCTGATTTCCGCCACGGCTTTCTCCCGGAATTCAACTTTCCGGTTAACCCTCGCGTGCCGCAACGCGTTCCGGGCGGTCGCGGCGGGGCACGCCCCCGCCGCTCACGCGATCTTTCTGGAACCGCTCAGTGTTCGTGGCGGTGGCTATGGCTGTGCTCATGCCCGCAGCCTCCGTGTGCGTGGCTGTGGCCGTGATCATGGTCATGATGGGCATGGTCATGGTCAGCCTGGGCTTCATGAGCATGAGCATGAGCGTCATGAGGATGGGCTTCGTGGCCGTGGTGATGATGGTCGTGGCCGCACTGGCTGTGATCGTGCGCCGCCTTTTCCGGCTTGAAGGGGCGGTTCACGGGCTCGGCTGAGCAGCCGGCCCCGCGGATCAGTTCGGCGGCGCTGGCCGGCACATAGAGAACCTCCGCACCGACCTCCGCGGGGACATGCTCGCCGCCGAGCTGCCAGGCGAGCCGCAACAGGCGGGCCGGATTGCCGGCGCGGACTTCCAGAAGCGCTTCCTCGGCGGCACGCACGGCCACGAGGCGCCCGTCCTCGAGCTTCAACGCGTCGCCATCCTCAAGGCCCACCGCACGATCCAGGTCGAGATCGACGGACAAGCCGCCCGCCGTCGTCAGGTGCGCATGCGCCTGTCCCCGGGCGGCGTGGTCGAGGGTCACCGTATCGACGACGAGATCGGGCCGAACGGCGGCCTTGCGGACGATCAGGCTGGCTGTGGGCATGGTGATCCTCGGATAGGGGCCCGTCGGCAGAGGGCCGAAACCGGGCGATTTTGCAACAGGCGCGCCTTCAGATGGCAGGCGCAGGGCGAAAAGTCATGCGCCGATGCAACCTGCCCCAATCTTGGCCGTTTCATGTGCCGTCGATGGCAGCCGGTGACAAACCAAGGCCAAAACGGTGCCCCGCGCCGGCAAATGGCCCGATCGCCGATGCACAAGGGAGTTCGGACCACCATGAAGAGACTTATTGCCGCCGCCCTTGCGGGCAGCCTCGCGCTCTCGCTCGGTGCCTGCAACACGCCTCAGGATCGGGCACTGGGCGGCGCCGCCCTCGGTGCGGGCCTCGGCGCGGCGGTCGGCGGCCTTGCCACCGGTCGTGCGGGCGGTGCGCTGGCCGGTGCCGCGATCGGCGGCGCGGGTGGCGCCATCGCCGGCGCCGCCTCGGCGCCGCGCTGCCCCTACGGCACGTTCCGCGACGAGTACGGCAACGTCTACTGCCGCTGATCCGCGGCGCGGTTCAGGGAGGAGGGCCGGAGTGGCAAGCTCCGGTCCTTTTCTTTTGGCGATTATATCGTTCACACATACGGCAGCCAAAGGTAGGTTGTAGCTCCAGGAGCTAAACTGATGTCTGCCCTTTCCGCCGCGTTTTTCCACGACGAGGCCGCTGCCTTCGCCAAGCTGGAAAGCCTGCTTTGGCCGGAAGGCCCCGTCTGCCCGCACTGCGGCGGCATGGGCCGGATCACGAACGTCAAGGGTGGTCGCATGGGCCTGCGCCGCTGCGGCGACTGCAGGAAGCAGTTCACGGTGACGGTCGGCACGGTGTTTGAGTCGAGCCATGTGAAGCTGCACCTGTGGCTTCAGGCGGCTCACCTTCTCGCATCCAGCAAGAAGGGCTTCTCCGCGCACCAACTGCACCGGACCCTTGGCGTCACTTACAAGACCGCGTGGTTCATGTTCCACCGGTTGAACGAGGCAGAGAGGTTGTGCCAATTGTCTTCGTTGAAGCCTTTGCAACACGGAGCATCATTGGCGACCGCTTTATAGCCTTTTCTGATATCAGACTCACCTTCGATAAGGTTCGAATGATATCTACTCATGATGACAGAAGTGAGTGGCTTGAGTTCGATCTTAGGATTTTGAGCCAAGTCGGCACTGTTATTGGATACAGCAAGGGCGAACCTAGCTTCAAGGCACTGGCATGAACATGAAGCGTGAGCCTCAATCCAACGATTTCAGGACCGCTAAGCTCGGCGCCGAGAAGATGACACCCGACGAGCAGAAGCGCCGGTTCATCGAAGCCGCGCAGACGGCGGGAGCGAGCGAGGATGAAGCAGAGTTCGACGCGAACCTGAAACGGATTGCGAAGGCGAAGCAGGAGCAGCCATAAACGCCCCCGCCCCGCCGAACGCAGACTACTTGGCCTTGTCGGCGATGCCTTTCAGGCCAGCCTCGTAGACGCCCGCGATGGCCTCTTTTGCCTTGTCGTCGGGCGCCCCCTTGGCTTTGAAGTTGCCGGTCCAAGTGACCTTGGAACCGCTACCATCCTTCTCGACCATGATCGTGGACTTGTAGTCCTCAACCGGCAGGGGGCCCGAAAGGATCGTGTAGGTGTAGTCCATCTTCTTGTCGTCGCGGGATTGCTCCTGCTCCACAATGGTGCCGCCGCCCTTGAGCGACAGAGTGCGCTCTTCCTTGCCCCCCGTCTTGGACAGCGCGCACTTCTCAACCACGGGGTGCCAATCGCCGATGCCGCAGAAGCCGCCGATGGTATTCCAAACCTTGTCCGGCGAAGCCGCAACGGTCGCTGTCTTTGTCACCTCAAGGGCAAGGGCCGGAGTGGCAGCGAAAGCTGCGAGAGACACAACCGGCAGGGCAATCTTCAACATCTAGCGTTTCCTCAGCAGGGTTCTTGTCGGCCCCGGACATGGGGAGCCCATTAGGTAGTGCGCAATCTAAAGACGACCATGACCGGTCAAGTATGTGGGAAAGATATAATCGCCTTTCTTTTGCGGTCGATTAAAGCACCGGGCTTGCGCTGCGGTACGCTTTGCGGCGTTAAGAGTGCCTCACAAAAATCCCGATCTCTGACCGTTCTCGCTTTGGCGAGGACGGCGCAGCGGGAGTTTTGTGAGAGACACTAAGCCGTGGCGATCGCTCCTGCTGAATGACTTCGGATCCGCCCTTGTCCCCCCTCGATACCTCACGTTTTCGCTCTCCCGTTGCGGGCGGCGCCCGATGAGCACCGGCCTGTGGGGCAAGATCGGCGGGGCCGGGATCGGCGTGCTCGTCGGGGGGCCGATCGGAGCGCTGGTCGGATCGGTCGCCGGCCACTTTCTCGTCGATCGCGAGGGCGCGCCCTTCGGCCCGACGCCCCGGGACGTCCTGTTCACGACGGGGCTCGTGGCGCTCGCGGCCAAGATGGCGAAGTCCGACGGCGTGGTGACCGAGTCCGAGGTCCGGGCCTTCGGGCGGGTGGTGCAGGTCGAGCCCGAGGCGCGCGCGGGCGTCCAGCGCCTGTTCGACCTTGCCAAGGCGACGACCGACGGCTTCGAGGCCTATGCCGGTCAACTCGCCGCGACCTTCGGCGAGGAGCCGGCTCTGCTTGAGGACGTGCTCGACGGCCTGTTCCACATCGCCACCGCCGACGGGGCGATCCACGAGGGCGAGGAGCGCTACCTGCGCTCCGTCGCCGGGATTTTCGGCCTCGACGAGGCGGCCTTCCGCCGGATCGCCGCCCGGCACGTGCGGCTCGCCGACGATCCCTATCTCGTGCTCGGCCTCGAACGCTCCGCCGACCCCGCCGCCCTCAAGGCGCAGTACCGGCGGCTGGTGGCCGAGAACCATCCCGACCGGGCGCTGGCGCGCGGATTGCCGCCGGAGGCGGTGGCGATCGCGACGCACCGGCTCGCCGCCATCAATGCCGCCTGGGACCAGATCGCGGCCGAGCGGGGGCTGACGTGAGCTTCTCGCCCGACAGCCCGCTCGCGCAGGCCGTCGTCGCCTCGCCCAACCGCGGCGCGCGGGTCGGCGGCGCGCTCGACATGCTGATCCTGCATTACACCGGCATGCCGACGGCGCAGGGTGCGCTGGACCGTCTATGTGACCCCTCCGCCGAGGTCTCGGCCCATTACTTCGTGTTCGAGGATGGACGCGTCGTGCAGATGGTGCCGGAGGCCGACCGGGCCTGGCACGCGGGCGCCGGAGCCTGGGCGGGCGCACGCGACATCAACTCCCGCTCCATCGGCATCGAGATCGCCCATCCCGGCCATGCCGGTGGGCTCCCGCCCTATCCGGAGGCGCAGATCGCCGCGGTGACGCGGCTTGCCCGCGACATCGTCGTCCGGCGCGCGATCCCCGGCCCCCGCGTGCTCGCCCATTCCGACGTGGCGCCCGCGCGCAAGGAGGATCCGGGCGAAGCCTTTCCCTGGGAGCGGCTGGCGCGCGAGGGCGTCGGGCACTGGGTGCCGCCGGCGCCGGTGCGGGATGGCCGCTTCTTGGCCATGGGCGATACCGGCCAGCCGGTCGAGGCCCTGCAGGCGATGCTGGCCCTCTACGGCTACGAGCAGCCGGTCACCGGCCAGTTCGATGCGGCGATGCGTGCGGTCGTCACCGCCTTCCAGCGCCACTTCCGGCCGACCCGCATCGATGGCGTCGCGGATTCCTCCACGATCACGACCTTGCGTGATCTGATCGCCACCCGGCCAGCGTCGATTTAGCCCGGCCGAGGGTTTCGGAAAGAATACCGATCGCCCGGCGTTCCGTCGTCACCGTCATCGTCACGGCTGCGCGTCGGATCCACCCTTTTCCATGTTCGTGTTCCACTGGATCGTCGGCGTCCTGGTTGGCGCTGTTCTGCTCGCTGCCCTGGCGCGGCGCCTGCGCGCGCCCTATCCGGCCTTCCTGGCCCTGGGCGGCGTCGGCCTCGCCTTCGTGCCCGGCGTGCCGGGCCTCACGCTCGATCCGGAACTGGCGCTCGCCCTGTTCCTCGCGCCCGTGCTCATGGATGCCGGCTACAGCACGTCCCTGCGCGACCTCGTGCGCAATGCCCGCCCCATCGCCGGGCTCGCCATCGGCGCGGTGGCGGCGACGACCGCGGCGGTCGCGGCGGTCGCGCTGTGGCTCGTGCCGGACATGCCGCTCGCCGCCGCCATTGTGCTCGGTGCCATCGTGGCCCCGCCGGACGCCGTGGCGGCGCTGTCGGTGCTCAACCACGTCTCCCTGCCGCATCGTCTCGCCACGATCCTGCGCGGCGAAAGCCTCCTCAACGACGCCGCCTCGCTGTTGATCTACCGGCTCGGCGTTGCGGCAGCGATGACCGGCCATTTCGCCGTTGCCGAGGTGGCGCCGGCCTTCCTGATCGGTGTCGTCGGCAGCCTTGTGGCGGGGCCGCTCGCCGCGCTCGTCTACCTGCGGATCCTGCGCCGCGTCGATGAGCCGGCCAGCGTCATCGTGTTGCAGTTCGCGGCCGCCTTCGGCCTCTGGATCGCTGCCGAGGCGATGGAACTGTCCGGGGTACTCACCGTGGTCAGCTTCGCGATCACCGTGGCCCGCCGCGCGCCCGGCCAGACCTCGCCGCGCCCGCGGGTGATCTCGAACGCGGTCTGGGAAACGGCGATCTTCGTGCTCAACGTCCTCGCCTTCGTGCTGATCGGCGAGCAGATCGGGCCGATCCTGGCGCGGATGACGCCCGAGCAGGAATTCGCCTACGCCTCCGTCGCCGCAGCCGTGGTCGTCACCGTGATCCTCGTCCGCATCGCCTGGGTGCTGCCGGCGAGCGCCATCCGGCGTGTCGGCTTCGGCGTCGCCTCCGATCAGCCGGACGATCGTGGCCCGGCCCGCGATCTCGGCCTCGGCGCCGGCTTTGCCGTCTCGTGGTCGGGGATGCGCGGCCTCGTCACCATCGCCACGGCTTTGGCCCTGCCCGAGGGCGGGCCCGAGGGCGGCGCGTTTCCCTATCGCGACTTGATCGTGCTCACTGCCTTTTGTGTGGTGATCGGTACGCTGGTGCTCCAGGGCTTGAGCCTGCGCCCGATCCTCGGGTGGCTCGGGCTGGAGGATAGCGATCCTGTCGGCCGCGAGGTCGGCCGGGCGCGGGCCGAGGCCTATGGCGCTGCGGTCGAGGCCCTGAAGAACGACCGCTCGGAGGCGGCGGATGCCCTGCGTCGAGAGTTCCATGCCGCGCTGGCCCAGGCCGAGGCGCATGAGGACGGCCTCGCCCCGGAAGGGCTGCCGACCGACGAGCCCCGCCGCCGCGCGATCCACGCCGCCCGCGACCGCCTCCTGACCCTGCGCCGGAACGGCCGGATCGGCGACGACGCCTATCTCGTGTTGGAAGAAGAACTCGATTGGGCCGAGCTCAATGCGACGCCGCGAGGAGAGGCCTGATGCGCGTCCCGACGGATAAGGTTCGAACGAACTCACCTTAAAATTGCATAAACTTGACTGAAGCTTTAATATTGAGATTATAATGCGAAATTGCCAATTTAATATAACTTCGATTTGCCAAAGTTAATCTTTATGGCACTATCCAGCCTGCCGCGCGTTCGATCGAATATAATCTTGATGTTAGCTGCCTATCGATAGGTCGGCTTGTGAGATTCGTTTCCAGTGCTGAAATGCGCGCTATGTTCCGCGATATGTTGCAAAGAACTGTGTATCGCCTTTGGAGTCATCCAGAAACCCTGGGCGAATAAAGTGCTCATGCGGTAAGGCTCGCGGGCCCGAGGCGGCGATGACGGGGACGGCTGTCAGAAGCGCGCCGGGCAAACCTTTTGCCGCCGTGACACGTAATGGCCTGCGCCACGCGGCGTGACCGCGATCCCTCATGTCTTCGCGCTGCCATCCGCTTCCGCGGAAGGGGCGGGAACAGGTCCGATGCCGAGATCGATGTTCGAACTGTCAGCCTCATGCCCGACTGCACGGCCGCCTGGGCAGCCCCCAGCGACGTCTTCCCGTATTCCCGGCCATGCCCTCGGGATGGGCTCACGCAGCGCCTGTCTCGCGGGCCGGGATGTCGTCCGCCCGCTGGATCGCCCGTGCTGATGGTCGCGAGCACCGCCTGTCTTGTCGCGGGTGTCGGGCTGGCGGCTCAGGCACACCGCTTCGGCGCGCGCGCAGCGCTGGCCGAAACCCTGTCCGGCCTCCTGCTGGTCCTCGGCCTCGCCCTGATCGGGGTCGGGCTGCCGGTCTTTCGATAGGGGCTGATCGAGGCGGGGATGGGCTGATTATCCGAGACGCCCCCGTCTCGGGCGGCGGTCAGGCGCCGAGGCTGCGGCGGGCGGCGAGCCGCACCTCGATCGCGTCCCAGACCGACACCGCGAGATCGGGCCCGCCGAGCCGCTTGATGGTGCGGATGCCGGTGGGGGAGGTGACGTTGATCTCGGTGAGATGTCCGTCGATCACGTCGATGCCGACGAGGATCAGGCCGCGGCGTCTCAACTCCGGCCCGATGGTGGCGCAGATCTCGCGCTCACGCTCGGTCAGATCGGAGGCGCCGGCGGCGCCGCCGCGGACCATGTTGGAGCGGATATCGCCCTTGGCCGGCACGCGGTTGATCGCGCCCATCGGCTCGCCGTCCACGAGGATGATGCGCTTGTCGCCCTCGGTGATCTTTTCCAGGAAGCGCTGCACCACCCACTGCTCGCGGAAGGTGGCGGAGAACAGGTCGAACATCGAGCCGAAGTTCGGATCCTCCTCCGTGACCCGGAACACCGCCGCGCCGCCATGCCCGTGCAGGGGCTTCATCGCGACCGTGCCGTGCTCCTTTCGGAACGCCTCGATCTCGGCGCGGTCGCGGGAGATCAGGGTCGGCGGCATCAATTCGGGGAAGTCGAGGACGAACAGCTTCTCCGGCGCGTTCCGGACCTCGGCCGGATCGTTGACCACCAGGGTGCGCCCGGCGACCTTCTCCAGCATGTGGGTGGCCGTGACGTAGGCCATGTCGAAGGGCGGATCCTGGCGCATCAGCACCACGTCGACTTCGGCGAGATCGATGCGCTCCGGCGCCCCGAGGGTCACGTGCGCACCCTCGACATCCCGCACCGTCACGGGCTGAGCGTAGGCCGTGACCAGCCGGCCCTGCATCGAGAGCCGGTCCGGCGTGTAGGTATAGAGGCTGTGACCCCGCGCCTGCGCCTCCAGCATCAGGCCGAAGGTGGTGTCGCCCGCGATGCGGATCGACTGGATCGGATCCATCTGGACCGCGACGGTCAACGCCATGCTCGTCCCCGAATTGCTGTGCGTTCCGCCCAAACAGCGGGCGAAACAGCGGGCTCCTGGCGAGCCCGCTCCGTTCCGATCGACGATCCTCCGAGGGGACCGGAACCCGAGTGCCTCTCACATCATGCCCGGTGCAGCGCCGCAGCCGGAGGGGCGATGCTCAGCGCCCGGGCATCTTGCGAGGCACTCCGGGAGGCCCCCTTAGAGCCGTATCCGACCTCATTGCATCGGGCCGGCGTCTCCAGGTCGGTGTCACGAGACGCATTCTTTCGACGAACCGGTGGCCACGTCGTCGAAATGCGCTCGAGAGCATCGTTCCGAAAGACGGTTGCCGGCCGTCGGAAAAAGATGACGCAAGAACAAGAGGCTAGGGCATCGTTCTGGATCTTGTATCCAGGACGATGCCCTAGCGCTGGCCGCGGGATTGCGAGGCGCCCCCGCTGCGCCGGTCGTAGTCGCTGATGGCGGACTTGCACTCGGGTGAGAGGCGCGAGCGGTTGCGGGTCATGCAGGCGTCGGCATCCTGGCTGTTCGGATCGACGCCGGCACAAAGCCGGAAGTAGTCGTTGGCGCAGCCGAGTTGCAGCCCCTGGTCCTCCCGCTGGGCCTGGGCCGGGCTTGCCGCCACCAGAGCCAGCAGAGCGAGAGGCGCTAGTCTCAGGGCCGCGGACACGCCGCGCGCCGGGCTGCCGAATCGTGTGAAGTCCGGACGCATCCTGCCTTGTCCTTCGCTCGATCAAAGTTGGGTTGGCTCCGCATATCGGGCATCCCCCCTCGTTAGCAAGCGCAGCACGCAGCCGTTGCGCCGGCCCTGTCACGCCCGCCCGGGTCTGCGGCATCACCGAGAAAAACCGCCCGACAAAGAAACGGCCCCGCAGCGCGATCGCGCGGGGCCGAAGTCAAGGGAGGAAACGCCCGCCATGGGCAATGGCATTCTCGCAAGGACCGTGCCGTCCGCGAAACAGGTCGCGCCGAGGCCGCGCTTCGCCGCGGATGGACGCGGAATGCGACGTGCGTTGAAACACTCCGTTAACCACGTCGTGCTGAGCTTGGCCTGAGATCGCCCGGCCGGGGCGGGCCCGTCCCGCTCACGACGAGCGCCCGCCCGATGCTGCCAGCCCGCTCCGGGTGGCCGCAGGGCGGGAGCCGGCCGCCACACACATCGACGGGACAGGCCCATGACGCCCTCAACGATCGCCCCCTCCAAGACACCTTCTTTAGCGTCCCCTTCCGCTCCCGCGGCGAAGCCGGGCCACCGGGAGAGCGGCGCGACCGGCTCCGTCGTACCCTTCGCCCCCGCGACGACCCGCCGCTTCCGCCGCGAGGCGGACGATGCGCCGCGCGGTCAGATCCTGCTGTTCATGGGCGTGCGCTACGAGAGGATGCCGGAGGCGGAGGCTCTGCCGGTTCCGCGCCGCCGCCGCTCGTGACGCGCCCCGGCTTTCGATCCGCCGGCCTGCTTCTGGCCCTGTTGCCGGGCGCCTGTGCGCAGGAGGGTGACTTCGGCCGTCCGGCGTCGAGCGCCTGGAACAGCCTGATCGAGACCACGGGGACGGTGGCCGCCTACGAACGCGGCGCGCCGGCTTCGGCCTTTCCGCTCACCGACGACGAGACGATCCTGCGTGATCGGGCCTGGCGGTTCTTGATGCCCGCCGACGGCCACGCCGCCTTCCTCGACGCGCTCGCCAACCTGACCCGAGCCCGCGTGCTGCCGCCGCGTTGGCGGCGCGACGATATTCCCGCCTATCACAACGATTTGATCTTCGAGTCGTTTCGCTCCCCCTATTCCCGCTACCGCAGGTTGTCGGACGACGCGTTGGCCGACGGTCGCCTGATCCCGATCTTCGTGGCCGTCGCCGGACGCGTCTTCGACGCGGACGGGGTACGCCTGCGCGCCCTGCCGTTCTCGAAGAGCCTCGACGATCGGGACGTGCGGCAGGCCGCGATGCGCGTCGCCGAGAACCGCTGTCTCGTGGCGTGGGTGCGCCTGGAAACATCCCTGCGCATCGCCCGCTATCGCTACGCGCTCGAGCATTTTCTGATCGAGATGCCCGGCCGCGAGGCGGCGTCGGCCGAGCAGGCGCTCGCCTTCCTCGAAGAGCGGCGCGGGCTCCTCGACCCGCTTCTGCCGCCGGACGCTGCCGCCCGCTGCGGCCTCGTCGAGCCGCCGGTACAGGCGGTTTTGGCCGCGCCGGTCGTGGCCAAATTTTAGCCTCGGTGTATTAGCCCCGGTCCGGAAACGGCAGACACAGGGCTGAAAGCGAATGGGACCGATGCGAACCATCGTCTATGCGGATGGCGGCTGCGACCCCAATCCCGGCCCCGGCGGGTGGGCGGCGGTGATCCAGGACCCCTCCGGGACGATCGAGCTGTACGGCGGCGAGCGCGCCACCACCAACAACCGCATGGAGTTGACCGCCGCGATCCGCGCCCTGGAGCATTTTCCCGAGGGCGCCGCGATCGAGATGCGCTGCGACAGCCAGTACGTGGTCAAATCCGTCACCGAGTGGATGCGCGGCTGGAAGGCGCGGGGCTGGCGCACCGCCACGGGGCCGGTGAAGAACATCGACCTGATGCAGCGCCTCGACACGCTGGCCGCGGCCCGCGACGTGCGCTGGACCTGGGTGCGCGGCCATGCCGGCGAGGCCGGCAACGAGCGCGCCGACCGTCTCGCGACCCTTGGCCGGCGCGAGGCCCTGAGCGGCAAGACGTCGGGTGAAGCGATGCCTGCGCCGGCCGATCCCGCCCCAGCCCTGGCGCCGGCGCCGCCTGTGCAACCCAAGACGGTGCAGGTGGCGCTGAGCGCGGATCTGGCCAACGCTCTGTCGCGGGCGGCCGGTCGTGCCGGGATCACCCCTCAAGCCTATCTCGAGGACGCGGTGCGGCTGGCGCTCGAACTCAAGCCGCCGGGCGTCGCCCGTGTTCGGGCCGAGTTGCAGAAGGCGTCCTGATCGGGCGGAGGCGGGCGCAATGAACCTGGGGCATCGTCCCGAAAGGTGGACGCCGGCTTTCGGAGAAAGACGATGCAAAACAAAAGACGAGAGCGGCGCCCTGGATCGGGTATCCAGGACGATGCTCTCGCCTTCTTCGACCGCCCCGCCGCGACCGTCGCCGCCGAACTGATCGGCCACGGGCTGTGCGTGGACGGCGTCGGCGGCCTCATCGTCGAGACCGAGGCCTACGACCGGACCGATCCGGCCTCGCACAGCTTCGCCGGGCCGACGCGGCGCAATGCCAGCATGTTCGGGCCGCCGGGCCGCGCCTACGTCTACCGCTCCTACGGCCTGCACTGGTGTCTCAACCTCGTCTGCGAGACCGGCAGCGCCGTACTGCTTCGGGCGCTCGAACCGACCACGGGTCTGGAGACGATGCGCACCCGCCGCGGGCTCGACGCGCCGCGCCTCCTCTGCGCCGGGCCGGGCCGGCTCGCCCAGGCGCTCGGCATCGACCTGTCGCATGATGGCCTGCCCCTCGACCGAGCGCCCTTCGCCTGGGCGGCGCCGCAGCGGCCGCAGCCGGTCGCGGCGACGACCCGCATCGGCATCAGCCGCGGGGTCGAGGCAGCCTGGCGCTTTCTGGTGCCCGGCTCGCCCTATCTCAGCCGTCCGCTGCCGCGAGCGAAATCCGGTGCCGCGGGGGAGGGGGCTTAGAGCATCGTCCCGAAAGGTGGTTGCCGGCTTTCGAAAAAAAAGATGATGCGAAAACAGGAGCCTCAAGCATCGTCCTGGATCGGCTATCCAGGACGATGCTTTAGGTCTCGGCCAGCCCTGCGCTCGACCCGGAGGGCGCCCGCCCGTGCGGCGTGCCGAGATATTCCTCCGAGCGCATCTCGATGAGGCGGGAGGCGGTACGCTCGAACTCGAAGGCCTCGCGGCCCTGCGCCGCGGTGTAGAGTCCGGTCGGTTCGGCCTCGGCCGAAGCGACGAGCTTCACATGCGCGTCGTAGAGGGTGTCGATGAGGGTGATGAAGCGCTTGGCCTCGTTGCGCTCCGCCTCGCCCATCACCGGAATGCCGGAGACGATCAGGGTGTGGAAGTGGTCGGCGAGCGCCATGTAATCGGAGGCGCCGAGCGGCTTGCGGCACAGATCGTCGAAGCTGAAGCGGGCGACGCCGCCGGCTTCTTCCGGCACCGGAACCGCGCGGCCCTTCACCTTCACCGTACTCGGCTGGCCCTTCGCGCGCCCCGAGAGCGCCTTGAAGGCGGCGTCGAGCGCGACCTCGGCCGCCGCGTCGGCCGGCACATGATAGACCGAGCTTCCGCCGAGCTTCTCCAGGCGGAAATCGGTGCGGGAATCGAGGCGCAGTACCTCGACCCGCTCCTGAAGCTCTGCCACGAAGGGCAGGAACAGCGCGCGGTTGAGGCCACTCTCATAGAGCCGGTCGGGCTCGACGTTCGAGGTCGCCACCACCGTCACGCCGCGCTTGAACAGGGCGCCGAACAGGCGCCCCAGGATCATCGCGTCGGCGATGTCGGTGACCGTGAACTCGTCGAAGCAGAGCAGCGTCGCTTCCGCTGCCAGCGCCTCGGCCACCGGTGGGATCGGGTCGTCGCCCTTCACCTCACCCCGTTTCAAGGCCTGACGGTGGGCGTGGATGCGCTCGTGCGCGTCGGCGAGGAAGCCGTGGAAGTGGACCCGACGCTTCGGGCCCGGCGCGGCCTCGTGGAAGAGGTCCATCAGCATGGTCTTGCCGCGGCCGACCGAGCCCCAGATGTAGAGCCCCTTGGGCGGCCCGACATCGTCGTCCTTGCGGCCGAACAGCCAGCCCAGCGCGCTGCCCTTCTTCGCCCGGCGGCGGCGCTCCAAGTTCTGCACCAGCCGGTCGAGGGCCTGGACGAGGCGGATCTGCGATGGGTCGCGCTCGATCGCGCCCGAGCCCACGAGGGCGTCGTAGCGCTCGCGGACCGGGCCGGGCGAGACCGCGCCGGCGCGGGCATGGTCGGAGGGGGCGTAGGTCTCGGGCATCCCGGCCGATCGATCGCGTGAGGGAGCGGCTCTTCCGGCAGGCGAGCCGGCGGAAGAGACGGGCGGTGTGGCTTGCCCCGCTCTGCCGCGCCGCGGCACCGCGATCAAGCCGGCGCAGGTCAACCTTGCGAACATCCGCAGCGATCCGAAGCGGAGGCTTCCTGCCGGAGGCGATCGTGCGCAACCATGCTCGGACCTGAATACGCCGGAGCCGCTCCCCATGACGCTGCAACGGGGAGCGGCTCCAAGCGCTCATTCTACTATTCTGCCTCGTGCCGAACCATCACTCGGTTCAGAGCGAGGGTATTCTATTGAGTGATGCGAGCAACTCTCAGCGCTTGATTGAACATTGCGCCGAGTGAAGCGGTGATGTCGGCCTGCGTGTTGGCTTTATAGAAAAATCCCGGCGATGCACAATTCCGAAGAGGATCTGCGAGTGTCGGGCTGAATTGATTGACGCGGCCATTCTCCCAAACGATGTAGCTGTCATTGTTGTAATTTTTTACAATGTTGTAGGGTATGTATAGAACCGAAATGGTCGCGCCCGCATTTTTGAGTTCCGTGCATTTCGACGGATCGATCTGAGCGGGTTGCGAGCCGTTCCAGTCGGCATTGGGATAGCCTGCAAACTTCGAGGGATTTCCAGAAAATGTCTTCGTATCCTTCCACGCCGAGTACGACTGGCTGTTCTGCATGCCGTCGGTGATCAGAAACACGAACGGCCTCGAGTTCGTTGAGGCGGAACCGTTGCCGTAGGGCTTGATGGTCGACTTCATCTTCGGCAGGGCCGCCTCAAAATGAGTTCCACCGCTGCCGGTGCCGGTTTTCGGATCGTTGTTCGTGAAAAGTTGCGTGCTGCCCGTATCGAGCAGATTGGTGAAAGCGAGCGGCCAAATCTTGTCGCACTCGGCCGCCGTTCTCAGCGCGGCAAGCGAGGTGGTCGTATCGGCGAGGGGTGCGAGTGTCGCCAATTGATTGATGAACGGATAGATGCCGATTCGATACTGGTTCGGCACGACCGGCTTCGAGGCCCGTTTAAGAAGTTCGCAGACCGCGTTGTTCACCGCGTCGGACCGCAACTGGATTTTTCCCGCCGCCTTGGTCCAGCCGACACTATCTGGGAAGTGGCACGCGAATTGGCAGTTTCCCTGCTTCTCCTTGCTTTGCATGGCGAGTGCTTCAGCGTCGGAATCTTTCGTCGGCAGACCCATTGAGCCCGATACGTCCACCATCAGGTAGAAATCGAGGTAGCTTGCGAGGTCGACCGATGCGTTGACACGGTTGGTCAGGGTCGTCGCCGAAAGCCCGAAGATTCTGCCGAACGTGCTCTGAACAGTGGCCGTATAGCTGACCGTCGCATCGAGGGTTTGTCCGCTTCTTGCGATCTCAAGTTGAGAAAGAGAGACCGTTGCGAACGGGACCTTGCTGGCATTGGCGTTGAAGGCCTTAAGGGCCTGGTACTCGCCGGCCTTGATGCCGGACGCCGTCACGTCGCTCTGCTGCGCGTTGGCGGCGATGAACTCCTTGGCCGTCACGACGCCCGCGAGCGCGGCGGCGTCCGCTGCATTGTCGAGCCGCGTCTTGCTGCTGATCGCCATGCCGTAATCGATGCCGAGGCCGACGAGGCCGATGGTCGGGAGCACAGCGAGCGCGAAGAGGACGTTGATGCTGCCCTCGGCGTTCGAGGCCAGGGCCGACGCCCGGCCCTTGAGCCGGCCTGCGCGGGTCAATAGCCGGTGCATTTGGTCGCGATCCCGTCGTTGTTGGTTGTGTCGAAGTTCACCAGCGAAGCGTAGCGCGGCTGCACATAGGCCGTTCGCGCGATCCGCACGGCGGGGACGAAGCCCGACCCGAAGGTCGGCGTAAAATCGAACGCCACATCGATCACCACCAGCGATCCGGGCCCGTAGGTGGATCGCGGCAGGGTGGTCCGAGTCGACGCCGCGTCGTCGGCTGTCGGCAGTTGTGGCGTGTCGCAGGGCCGGTAGTTGTTCCCGCCGGGCTGGGCCGTGCCGGTGGTCGTCCAGACCACCTTGGCATCGTAGCAGGGACTCAGGTCGACGCTGGTGTCGGGGTTGTTCTGGCAGGCGCTGTTCTTCGCCTTGAACTGGATGCTGGCATAGTTGATCGAGATGTTCTCCCACCACGAACGGCCCCGCCGCTTGGCGTCCTTCATCACGTAGGGAAACAGCACGAGGGTGGCGTCGTAGCTGAAGTGCAGGTCGGTGGCGTTGACCAGGGCGATCGTCGAGCTGTCCGGCGGCACCGATTGCGAGATCATCTGGCTGATCGAGTGCGCGACGAGTTCGACCTTGCGGGTCGCGTCGATGTAGGCGACCACTTGGGTGCCTGCGAACAGCACCAGCAGCAGGGTGGGCAGGATCAGGGCGAACTCGATGGCGGCCACCGCGCCCTCCGCCGCACGGAAGCCGTCCACCTGCGCCCCGAGGCCGGCGCGGACGCTTCGAAGCATCGCCAGCGCCCGGAAGGCGAGGGTGCTGTCCGGCGCGGCGCCGCGTTGCACCGCGGGGAGTGGCGTGCGGGGGGAGCCGTCCGCCATCAGTACTGCTCGTTGCGAAAGGCCGCGGCCGAGACCGCGAGATAGGCCGGCTTGCCCTTGTAAGTCGCGCCGCCGCTCAGCCAGGACGAAATCTGCGGAGGCAGGAACGTGATCGGGTAGATGACCTGAAGGTACTGGTAATCCCCCCGGTTGCCGAGATTGAATTGCCCCGACCCCGTGGCGAGATTGGCCACGGTCACGCCGCTCAAGTCGGATGAGACGTAGGAGTAGTACCCGCTGGGCTGCCCAGCTTTGGGCACGACGTACAGATTGACGATGACGTTGTCGCAAGAAATCGTCGCCGGCAGGTATCCGCAGAGGCTTTGCTTGAAACCCGCTTGCGTTGCTGCAGTCGATTGAGACTGAAGGTTCCCGGTCAGGATCTTGCGGGATGCCCGTATCGTCGCATTGTCGATGGTCTGGTTGATGTACACGACCAGTGCGGATGCCATCACGAAAAGCAGTGTAAGGATGAACGCTGCTCCGACGAGGGCGAACTCGACGGCCGTCGATCCTTCATCGTTGCAAATGTAATTCGATTCTCGCCGCATGGATTCAGGGTATCTTGCAGAATTTAAATAAAAGATAACAGGATATCAGAAATCCGGGCCTTTGCTGGCGCAGATCGGTGCGATGCTTCTATCGGCTCTGATTGCAGACCTGAAGGAAGCGGACAGACCAGCCATGCAAGCCCGAGCGGAGATCCGGCACTTTGCTGCATTGCGGTGAGCGCGCCGCCGCACCAAATGGGCTCGGTCTGCGCCGGAGAGGGAGGCCGCGCGGGTGAATCGCCGATCCGGCGCGCTGCAAGAGTTCCTCGCTTCCCCGATGCCCCTCTCAACGTTTCCCGATGATCGTCCCTCGGACCGCCCCCTCGGGGCGGCACGTGGCCGACCGAGTCTGCGCCGCCTCTGGCCGAGCGATGGGCCGGCGGTGCGGGCCTTCTTCCTGCGCCTCGATCCGGAAACCCGCGCCAATCGCTTCATGGCCGCGGTCGGTGACCGGGCGGCCGCGGCCTACGCGGCGCAGGCGATGGTCGCGCCCGGCATGATCGTCGGCGTCTTCGTGGACGGCACCCTGCGGGCGCTCGGCGAATTGCGCCCGTTCGGCCCTGGACATGCGGACGCCCGGCGGGCGGAGGTCGCACTCACGGTGGAGCAGGGGTTTCGGCGGGCGGGTTTCGGGTTGAGGCTGCTGCGGCGTCTGGCGGAGGCCGCCCGCAATCGCGGCCTCGTCGAGCTTCGTCTGCGTTGCATGCCCCACAACGTCGCGATGCGGCGGCTGGTCGCGGGGCTCGGCGCGGAGCTACGTTTCACCGAGGGTGAAAGCGAGGGTGCGATCCGTCTCGCGCAGCCGACGCCGCTCTCCTTGTGGCGGGAGGGGATCGAGGCGACCCTCGATTTCAACCTCGCCATGGCGACCCTGCCTCGATCCCGGCCGCTTCCCTCGCCGTGTCTGCCGCCGTTTCTCGCGCATGCAGCCTGAATCGGCCGTTCAGGCGGCTTCGTCCGGCCATGCGACGATGCGCTCGACCAGCTCGTCCTCGGCAAACTCCTCCTCGTTGCCGGCGACGCGTCCGCGCACGGAGATGCCGGCATCGTGGACGCTGGCCCGGCGGCCGGTCTTCAGCGGGTGCCACGCGGGCAGGTCGCGGCCCTCCCGCACGAGGCGGTAGGCGCAGGTCGGCGGCAGCCAGGGGATCGTGCGCACCGCCTCCGGCGTCAGTTGCACGCAGTCCGGCACGCGTTTGGCACGGTGGCGGTAGTCGCGGCAGCGGCAGGTATGGGTGTCGAGCAGCGTGCAGCCGACATCGGTGTGGTGGATCTCGCCGGTGTCGTCGTCCTCGAGCTTGAGCAGGCAGCAGCGACCGCAGCCGTCACACAGGCTCTCCCACTCCGCCGGGCTCATCGCCTCGAGCGTCTTCACGCGCCAGAACGGCCCTTCGCTGCGCTCGGCCATATCAGGCGCCTCGCTCGCTTTCGATCGTATCGTTTCGGGACAAGGCGCCCCTCCTGCCGCATGCCGACGCCGGGAGCAAGCAGGACCGGACGATCCGCCATCCGCCCGCCGGATTCGGCTGCCACAGACGTCTTAAGGTTAACGTGCGGTGAGCGGTCCGCCGGGGGGACGGTGGCCCGCCCTTCGCGTTCCTTAACGGAAGCGAAAGCTCGCGGGCCGGCGCGTGTCCTGATACAGAACGTATCGGATCATCGCTGCCTGGGCTTTCTCTACGCCGACCCGGACATCGTTTAAAGAAACCGGAAGCCGCCTTGCGCCTGCCCAGCCTCAAGACGCTGACGACGCGGATCAGCCGCGCGGCCCTGGCCTTCGATGCCTGGGTCAATGCGAGCCTGTACGAGGGCGGCCATTCCACGACGGAAGCCTACGAGCGCTTCCAGGCGCGGATGCAGGTCTTCTCGGTCCGCGGCTGGAAGCGCTACGCCCTCGACCTCACCAGCGAGGGTGTCACCATCGGGACGGCGGGCGCCATGCTGCTGCTGTTCCTGGCTCAGCCCGCCTTCAACCTCACCAGCGACAACTGGCTGAAGGCCCAGGATCTCGCCGTCACCTTCCTCGACCGCTACGGCACCGAGGTCGGACGCCGCGGCATCAAGCACGACGACTCGCTGAAGTTCGACGACTTTCCCGAACTGATGATCAAGGCCCTGCTCTCGACCGAGGACCGGCGCTTCTACGAGCATTGGGGCATCGATCCGATCGGCACCGCCCGCGCGCTCGTCTCGAATTCCTCCGGCAAGGGCAACGTGCAGGGCGGCTCGACCCTCACGCAGCAGCTCGCCAAGAACCTGTTCCTGACCAACGAGCGCTCGCTGGAGCGCAAGGTCAACGAGGCGTTCCTCGCCTTCTGGCTCGAAGCGCACCTGACCAAGAACCAGATCCTGAAGCTCTATCTCGACCGTGCCTATATGGGCGGCGGCACCTTCGGCGCCGTGGCGGCGGCGGATTACTATTTCGGCAAGCGCCTGCAGGACATCACGCTGGCGGAAGCCGCGATGCTCGCCGGCCTGTTCAAGGCACCGACCAAATACTCGCCCAACGTCAACCTGCCCGCCGCCCGCGGCCGGGCGGTGGACGTGCTGCACAACATGGTCGAGGCGGGCTTCGTCACCGAAGGGCAGATCCAGACGGCGTTGCGCAACCCCGCCACCCCGGTCACCCGTACCAAGGACATCACTGCCGACTACTACCTCGATTGGGCCTTCAACGAGGTGAAGCGGATGGCCGATGCGGGCAAGCTCCGCAACGACCGCGTGCTGACGGTGAAGACACCGCTCGACCTCTCGATCCAGCGCTCCGCCGACCAGGCGGTCGAGAACATGCTGCGGCGGCTCGGCGATCAGTACGACGTGGACGAGGCGGGCGTGGTGATCCTCGACCCCGACGGGGCGCTCCGTGCCATGGTCGGCGGCGCCGATTACGGTGAGAGCCAGTTCAACCGCGCCACCGATGCGCTGCGCCAGCCGGGCTCCTCGTTCAAGCCCTACGTCTATGCCGCGGCTTTGGCTTCGGGCCTGTTCAAGCCGGACACGCCGGTGGTGGACTCGCCGGTCTGCGTCGGCAACTGGTGCCCGCAGAATTACGGCCGCTCCTATTCCGGCCGACAGCCGATGTGGCTCGCGGTGGCGAAATCGGTCAACACGATCCCGATCAAGGTCACCACAGCCATTGGCAAGGGGCTCGGCATCACCCACGACTGGAAGGCGGCGAAGGCGGGCCGCGAGAAGATCATCCAGCTCGCGAAAGCGATGGGCGTGACGACGCCGCTGACCGACACGCCTTCGCTGCCGATCGGCGCCACCGAGGTGACGGTGATGGATCAGGCGGCGGGCTTCGCGGTCTTCGCCAATGGCGGACGGGTCGCCAAGCCCTACGTCGCCACCGAGGTGCGCAATTCCAGCGGCGAGGTGATCTACCGCCACGCCGACGAGAAGCCGGTGCAGGTGCTCTCGTCCCAGGTGACGGCGGACATGAACTACATGCTCAACAAGGTCGTCGAGGAAGGCACCGCGCGGAAGGCCCAGATCGAGGGCGTGAAGGTCGCGGGCAAGACCGGCACCACCAACGGCTACCGCGACGCGTGGTTCGTCGGCTACACCGGCAACTATGTCGGCGCCGTCTGGTACGGCAACGACGATCACAGCCCGACCAACAAGATGACCGGCGGTTCGCTCCCCGCGATGACGTGGCACGAGATCATGGCCCCTGCCCATCAGGGCATCGAGCTGAAGCCGATGCCCGGCCTGAACGACCGCAGGAGCGCGCCGCAGGCCGCCCAGGCGCAGGCCGACGGCGCGGCCGCCGCCGCCAGCACCGGTGGCCGGCTCTCGCGCCGCTCCTTCGAGGTGCTGTCGGGCCTCAACGGCCTGTTCCGCAACGTCGAGACCAGCCGCTCCGCCGCCAAAAGCGAGCCTGGCAAGGGTGAACTTGGCAAGAGCGAGCCTGGCAAAACCGATCCGGCGCGCTCCGGCGCCGTCGCCCCCGATCGGGTGCGTGCGCCCGGCCTCGTGCCCGTCGATGTCGCCGAGGGCGCGCGCGCCTCCGGCGGCTTCGGGACGCCCTGAGGCCGACCCCATGGCCCTGTCGAGTGGAGTCGGCCCGGCGGCCGGAACATCGCTGCGCGAGGACGCGGGCGCCGAGCCGTCCGGGCGTCTGCCCAAACGGCTACCCCAGCGGCTACCCCAGCACCTGGGCCGCCTCGCGCGCGGTGCCGCCTCGCGCAGCTCGCGCGTCGGGCTATTCGTCTACGCGCTCACCCTCGGCGGGCTCCTGGGCCTCGCCAGTGCCGATTACGCCACCAGCGGCGGCTATCCCTTCGGCGGGACGGCGATCGGGAGCTGGACGGCGTGGCCGCGGGCGGGCTCGCTCGATTCCGACCCCTATGCCCGCGCCGTCAACGCCCGGCGCGGCGACATTCCCCTTGCGGTTGGGGAAGGCATGTTGCTCACCGCTGCCAGCGACGACGAGGGACGGACGCTGGACGCCGCCTGTAGCTATCGCCTCGCGGGTGTGACGCCCCCGGCCCGCGCCTGGACCCTCACCGTGACCGGCCGTGGCGCGCTGGCGCCGGGTCAGGAGCCGGTGCGGACGGGCTTTACCTCCACCGAGATCCTGCGCGAGACCGACGGTCGCTTCGCGATCCAGCTGAGCCCCGAGGTCCAGCCCGGCAACTGGCTGCCGATGCCGCGGCCGAGGGGGCCGGTGCGGCTGGCGCTGCGCCTCTATGACACGCCGGTGGCCGCCAGCGTCGGCTCGCTCGACCGGGACACCCTGCCGGCGATCGAGCGCACGGGGTGCGGTTCATGAGCCGCGGCGCGTTCTGGCTCGCCACCGCCTGCGGCCTCGTCATCGCCGGCATCGTCCACATCGCCACGGTGCTGGCGATTCCGCGCTTCTCGGAGGGCGACGCCTTCACCCGCGCGCGGGCGAGCGAGACCCTCGACCACCCCTTGCGCATCCACGGCCTTGCGGGCGCACCCGCGGCGAACGGCGAATGGCTGCCCAATCCCGATCCGGCTGTCTCGGTTGGCGTGTGCTCCTACGACCTCGATGACGGGCCGATGCGGGTCTCGGCCCAGGCCGGCTCGCTGATGCTGTCGGTCTCGATGCACAGCCGCCGGGGCGCCTTCTACGCCGTGACCGATCAGGCGGCGGTGCGCGGTGGGCTCGACCTCGTGGTGATGACCCGCGCCCAGTACGACGAGGCCCTGGCCAACGACGTGGCCGGCGAGGTGACCCGCGACGTGCGCATCGTCGCCCCCGCCCGGCGCGGCTTCGCAGTGGTCCGCGTGATCGCCGCACTGCCGAGCGAGCGCGCGGTGGCCGACGCGGCGGTGCAGGCGGTGTCCTGCACGATCGACAGCCCGGCCGAGCCGACGGGGGAGGAGCCGGGGAAGGGCAAAAGTTAGTGTCTCTCACAAAACGCCCGCCGCGCGGTCATCGCCAGAACGAGAACAGTCGGAGACCAAGAGTTTTGCGAGGCACTTTTGAAGGCAAAAGTTGAACTGCTCCGCTGCTGCAAGCGCCCGTGCCGTTGTGGCCGTCCACAGCGATTGCAGGGGCGCGGGGGTCCATTGCCCGAGGGATCGACGCCCCTCGCCGCCGGTTGCCCCGATCCCAGTTCGGCCCCTCGGACGCGTCGGTCGCTCTTCGAGAAACGAGCGGATTATTTCCGTCTCAGCGGCTTTCGGGAGCGCCGCGTCCATGCGGATGGCCGTGAAAGCCATGCGCGTGGTTCGATTGTACCCACGGCGATTTTTCTTTAGGGTCCGCGTCTTAGGTCTGTCGCAGGGATTCTGCCGCGCGGCTACCATTGGCCGGGATGCGTATCGCGCGAGAGCGCAGGGGCCCAAGGGGCTGCTGCCTTTTCACGCAGGTATCTCATCCGATGGCGGCGGCGGATCGCGGGGCGGTCCAGTGATTCGCGGAGGCGGCTCGCCGTCCCCATATCCGTCGGTGCCGAACCCGTTTGCGGGTCCGAAACGCCAGTGCGCCATGGGCGCACCGAGGAAGAGTGTCATGAGTCAAACGGGCCGCGATGACCCGCAATCCCTGGACAGCCAACTCTGCTTTGCCGTCTACGCGGCGGCACATGCCTTCGGTCGCGCCTATCGCAGCCTCTTGGCCCATCACGAGCTGACCTACCCGCAATATCTCGTGCTGCTGGTGCTGTGGGAGGAGGAGGGGCTCTCGGTCAAGGAGATCGGCAGCCGCCTTTTCCTCGATTCCGGCACGCTCACGCCGCTCCTCAAGCGCCTCGAAGCCTCCGGTCATGTCCGGCGTGCCCGCGACCGTCCGGACGAGCGCCAGGTCAGCATCTTCCTGACGGACAAGGGGCGCGGGCTCAAGGGCAAGATGGACTGCCTGCCGCATACGGTGGGCGGCATGACCGGGATGACCCTCGACGAGCGGCGCGCACTCCTCGACAACCTCGCCATGATGCGCGACGAGTTGCATGCCCGCGCCGGCAGCACCGAGGTGCCGGCCGCGAACGCGTCTCGCTGACGCACCCGCCGGTCGATCAAGTGTTTCAAACGAGAAAAGCCGCCCCGAGGGGCGGCTTTCCTATTTGATCCGATCGAATTCCGGAGGCGCGGGGCCTCAGGACTTCGTCTTGAGGTAGGCGATGATGTCGTCGACCTTCTTCGGGTCCTTGACGCCCGGGAAGACCATCTTGGTGCCGGGCACCTTCTTCTTCGGGTCGGTGAGCCACTCCTTGAGGTTGGCTTCGTCCCAGGTGATGCCGGACTTCTTCAGCGCGTCGGAGAAGGCGTAGCCGTCGGCACCCTCACCGGCCTTCATGCCGACGACACCCTTCAGGGTCGGGCCGACGCCGTTCTTCTCGAAATTGTGGCAGGCCTTGCAGGGCGCGAACGCCTTCTCGCCGGCGGCGGCATCGCCCTCGGCATGGGCGGCGACAGGCAACAGCAGCGCGAGGGCGGCGCCGAGGATGAGATGACGCATCGTTGTTTTCCTCCTTGGAACGGCCGAAGCCGGCCTGCTTATGGCAGAGCTTTTAGCCTTAGAACAGATATAGACTATGCCGGGCACGCGTCCAGCCGAGGCTGGTTCACGAAGACGCTTCCGCTCCTTTCGGTGGCTGCATGGGTCGGTGGGAACTGCCGTGCGTCTCGGGAGACTTTCCGCTAAGACGTGTGCCCGACGTCGTCCAGGCGAACCTGAACTGCGGCGGCTGAAGCGGGGCTGAAGGCCCCGCACGCCCCTGTGGATCGCCGAAAGCGAAGTCGAAAAAAACAAATCTCTTGAGGAGATGCCGACCATGTCGATCGCCTTCCCCGCGCCGGATGCGGATGTCGTCGCCCGCCGCGAGGCGATCATCGAGGGGCTTTCCGCGCTGGTGGCGCCGGAGGCGCTGGTGACGACGGAGGACGAGCGCCGCGCCTTCGAGACCGACGGTCTCACCGCCTACCGCAAGATGCCGCTCGCCGTGGTGCTGCCCTCCACGACCGGGGAGGTCTCGGCGGTGATGGCGTTCTGCCACGCCCACGGTGTGCGGGTGGTGCCGCGCGGCGCCGGCACGTCGCTGGCCGGCGGTGCCATCGCCCAGGAGGACGCGATCATCATCGGGGTGGGCAAGATGACGCGTATCCTCGATCTCGATTTTTCCAACCGCATCGCCCGGGTCGAGGCCGGCATCACCAACCTCGCGATCTCCGGGGCGGTGGCGCATGAGGGCTTCTTCTACGCGCCGGACCCGTCGAGCCAGCTCGCCTGCACCATCGCCGGCAACATCGCCATGAATTCCGGCGGGGCGCACTGCCTGAAATACGGCGTGACGACCAACAACCTCATGGGCGTCACGCTCGTGACCAACGACGGCACCGTGGTCGAGCTCGGCGGCGAGCATCTCGATTCCGGCGGCTACGACCTGCTCGGCCTGATCTGCGGCTCGGAAGGCCAGCTCGGCATCGTCACCGAGGCCACCGTGCGCATCCTGCGCGCCGCGGAAGGCGCGCGCCCGGCCCTGGTCGGCTTCTCCTCGGTCGAGGATGCCGGCGCCTGCACCGCGGCGATCATCGCGGCCGGCATCATCCCCGTCGCCATCGAGTACATGGACCGCGAGGCGATCCTCATCACCGACGACTTCGCCAAGGCCGGCTACCCGCGTGATGCTGCCGCGATGCTGATCATCGAGGTCGAGGGCTCGGACGAGGAATGCTCGGACATGCTGGCGCGCATCGAGGCGATCGCCGCAGGGTTCAACCCGACCAGCATCCGCGTCTCGAAGTCGGAAGCCGAATCCGCCGCGATCTGGAAGGGCCGCAAATCCGCCTTCGGCGCCACCGGGCGCATCTCCGACTACATCTGCATGGATGGCACGATCCCGACCGGCCAGCTCGGCCACGTGCTGGAGCGGATCGAGGCGATCTGCGCCGAGCAGGGGCTTCGCGTCGCCAACGTGTTCCATGCCGGCGACGGCAACCTGCACCCGCTGATCCTGTTCGACATCAACACGCCCGGCGAGTTGCAGAAGGCCGAGGCTGCGGGGGACGCGATCCTCAAGCTCTGCGTCGAGGTTGGCGGCTGCCTCACCGGCGAGCACGGCGTCGGGATCGAGAAGCGCGAGCTGATGCGCTTCCAATACACGCAGGACGACCTCGAACAGCAGATGCGCGTGCGCAACGTGTTCGATCCGGCTTGGCTGATGAACCCGGCCAAGGTCTTCCCGCTCGAGGGCCGGATCGCGGCCTGAACGGGCCGCGGAACGGATGCGGGCGCGGCCGGTTGGCGTCTCACTCGCTTCGCATCGGCCTGCCATGATCGCGCCGGGACGATGCGCCAACCAGAGGCTCACGTGATGAAGCATCCGATTCTGGCCGCTGCCGTCCTCGCTCTCGGGGCGGCCGCTCTGACCGGCCCGGTCGAGGCCAAGGGCTGTCTCAAGGGCGCCGTCGTCGGCGGCGCGGCGGGCAGCATGGCCGGCCACGGCAAGGTCGGTGCCGCCGCCGGTTGCGCCATCGGCCACCACGAGGCCAACAAGAAGGACAAGTCCGGCGGACAGAACCCGCAACAGGGCTCCGCGAAGTAAGGCCGCCTTCCCCGGTGCCCCGCTACTTCTTCCACACCCGCATCGGCGCCGACGCCCTCACCGACGACGAGGGCGTGGAACTGCGCGATCCCGATCAGGCCTGGCGTGTGGCGCGGGCGACGATCCGCGCCAGCCTGGAGGATGAGGGGAGCGATCCGCGGCTGGTCACGGCGATCCTCGTCGTCACCGACGAGGCCGGGGAGGTCGTCCTGGAATTTCCCTTCGCCGAGGGGATCCCCGAACCGGGCGCCGAGCCCGAGCCGGGGGAGGGGACGCTGCATTGAGGGCGAGGCGGGGGTTCTACCCCGCCGGCCCGAGCCGCTCGCTGCGGAAGGCGCCGTAGCCGCTGCGGGCCAGCCGCTCGGCGAGAGCCGGCATGAACAGTTCCGCTTCCGCCGCCAGGGTCCAGGGCGGGTTGACGACCACGAGCCCGGTGCCGGTCAGGCGTGTCGGATCGTCGGGCCGCTCGATCATCAGGTCGAGGCGCAAGGCGGGCCGCTCCAGCCCCGCATCGAGGACGGCCGCCATGCGATCGACCCCGGACACGTCCTTGATCGGATACCAGCCGAGATAGATCCCGGTCGGCCATTTTCGCGCGGCCTTCATCAGGTGCGCGCCCAAACGGTCGATCTCGCCGCGCTCCTCGTAGGGCGGGTCGATCAGCACGAGGCCCCGGCGCTCCGGCGGCGGGATCAGGGCGTTGAGCGCGGTCCAGCCGTCGAGATGCATCACCTTCGTGCGCGAATCGCTGGCGTAGCGCTGTGCCAGCGTCTGCGCGTCGGCCGGATGCAACTCCACGAAGACGCCCTTGTCGCCGGCCCGCAGGGCTTCGCGGATGATCGCGGGCGAGCCGGGATAGGTGGTGGCACCAAACCGCGCCCGCACGGCGGCGACCGCCTCGCGGTAGGGCGCGAGCAGGGCTTCGACCTCGGGCGCGAACGGCACGTCGAGCCGGCCGAAGCCCTCGTGCCACTCGCCCGTGCGCCCGGCTTCCTCCGCCGCGAGATCGTAGACGCCGAGGCCCGCATGGGTGTCGATGGCGCGGAACGGCTTGTCCTTGGCGCAGAGATGGACGAGCACGCGAGTCAGCACGAGGTGCTTGAGCACATCCGCGAAATTGCCGGCGTGGAAGGCGTGACGGTAGTTCAGGGCGCGTGTCCAGGATCAGGAGAGGCGACGTCGAAGGCATACTGAGTTGAGGGCACGGCGCCGTCATCGTTGACGGGCGGAAGCGCAACCGCTCATACGTGGTCGTGTCGGACGTGAACCTTCCCGGTTGCGACGGCCCCGTGGCCAGCGGGGCTTGCGGTGGAACCAGCCGGCCACCGCCCATCGCGAGCAGGCGAACCGGGAAGGAGGTGAGAGAATGTGATCGGTTTCCCGATTGCGGTCAGCATCACCGTGACGAAAACGCGAGATGGTTGGCGCTTAGCCATCCACCTCGCGCTGATCTGATCAGGATCGTCTGACAGGAGGCCGGCGGGCGGCCACCCGCCGGTCTCCACCCACAACATAATGTCGTTCTGCGGAATTCCACAATCCGTGGACTTCGGGCTTCACACAAACCGACGGAATGTCCGCGCCTTACCTTGCCGCGTCGACCGACACCTCGCCGGCCCGGCAGTTCTGGCGTGCCACCTCGGGGCAGGGGGTGAAGCCGCGCAGATCCTTCGAAAAGCAGATCCGCACGTCCTGCAATTGCCCCCGGCGGCACGTCACCGACATCATGTCCGGGCGCAGGCCCTTATTGGCCATCACGAACTGCCGGGCGATCTCGATCGGGGCGGCGCGCAGGCTCGCATCCGGCTTCGTGAACGCCTCGGGGATCGTCACGGCCTCGCGCGCCGTCTTCACCGCTTTGAAATAGGCGACGGGATCGAGGCCGGAGCAGGTGCCGTGGGTGCGCCACTCGTGGCGGGCCAGCCCCTCGCTCGGCATGATCTCCCCCGCAGCCTCGACCGCGTTGCGGGTCAGCGGGCGCTCCACCGCCGAGCAGTTCGAGGGATAGCCGCGCTCGTATTGCGGCCACAGCCCGTGCACCACGAAGCCGAGTCCCCGGCCCGGGGCACATTGCCCGTTGCGGTCGCGGCGCGCACCCTCGCTGTCGCAATAGGTCGGCGACCACGACAGCGACAGCACGTAGAAGTCGAAGCTGCCGGGCTCGCCGCCGCGGCGAAACCCGCCGAAATCCTGCGCGCCCGCACCGGAGGCCAGGGTCAGACCGAGGGCCAGGGTCACAAGGCGGCGGAGGCGGAGCATGGACGGGTCTCGGGAGCGGCGGGACGCTCTCAGGACGATGCCGGGCGCGGCCTGCAAGTCAAGCTTGCATCCACGCGGCGCTGCCGGTTTCCCGCGCCGATCAGGGCCGCGCCATCCGGCAGGCGGTGGCGTAGGCGTAGGCGTTGTTGCGGTCGAGGCCGTGGACGCAGAAATCGACGCCCCAGGTCGAGCCGATGATGCCGAGGCTCTCGCGCACCGAGTAATCGACCTTGCGCCGCACCCCGTCCGAGGTCGTGGCGAGGGCCGAGCAGAAGCGGCGCGGGATGAAGTCGACGCCGTAGGGGCGCCACGCCGTGCGCTCGATCCGCTCGTAGGAGACGATCGTCAGCGACGAGTTCCAGAACTTCGCCTCCTTCTCGGCGAACTGGGTCGAGACCTTCTCCAGAACGCCGGTGTCCTGGCAGCCGGGGATGTCGGCGTCGTAGGGGAAGGTCTGCTCCTCGGCCGGCGAGATCTCCTCGCGGCCGGAGCGGGCGAGCGCCGGCAGCACGGACGAGGCCGTGACGAGGCCGAGCGCCAGGACGGCGAGGGGAAGGTTCGGGCGCATGCCGCTCAGATCCGCCAGTTGAGGGTGCCGTGGCGCGACGCAGGCCCGTTCAGGGCTTGGCGCAGCGGGCACCGGATGGGCGAAAGACGATGCGCTGCCCTCGTGCCAAGTCAAGCTTGGACCTGTCGAGGGCGCCGCTTTTGGACCGGCCTGGGGTGTTAGAGGCACAGTGCTGGAGCGCCGCGTAGCAAGCGGGAGGCTTCGCGTCGCTCGCGATGAGGTCGCTTGCCTAATCACTCATATGTACGGGATAAAATTCATTCAACAGGCAAGGAAAGGCCGCATGCAAATGTGATCAATTTTCGAAATCTCTATCATGTGCCAAGATGGCTTCTTCTAAATCATCGAACCACTTTGGCTCTCCTTTTTTCTCTGGATTCCACATCAAAATGGTTTCGACGAGTGTTCTTTCCTGCAGATCTGAGTACTGAAGATCGGGTTCAACAAAATCGCACGAATAGACGCGAAATTTTTCTGTATGAAGGTTTTGCATGCAATTGTAACGAATGGCGCGCGATGGTGAGAGTTTGCGCCAGACAGTAATCTGTTTCAGAAGATGTGATTTCATTCAGGATTTAGCTTTGAAAACAAAGCGTCTTAAGCTGGCCATCCGGAAGTATGCAGTGTGCTATCCGCTGCATGTTTGTTGATGGTCAGGTTTCGGAAAACGTGCTGTCTGGGGGTGTCCAGATGGATATGAAATTCTTGTCGCAAAAATCCAGTATGAGTTCATCATCGTCGGAAAAATTGCCTTCGATGGTGATCTCGCCGCCCGGCTTGAGGTCTTCCCGATCTGTCCACGGTTCGAGCATGAGCCCAAGCTCGACGGAGGATACGTTTCTGATGACCAGTCGACGCATAAGGATCAAGCTCTCCTTGATGTCGCTCAAACTCAGACTGGCGGAGATTAGCTGCGATTGGAGGTAAGTTCCAGTTTTTCAGTAGATCGGCTCGTCGGACGCCTGATCCGCGGTGTGAGGCGCGGCCAGCGACAGCGGCGCGTAGGCCGCGTCATGCGCCGGAACCGGAGAGCGTGGCCGGCTCGGGGCCGGGGCGGCGGCGTAGGCCGTGGGCGCCGGGGCAGCCGGCGCGCGGGCGAGGCGCGTGCCGGTCGTGCGCGAGGAGGTCGGCGCGACGCCGTAGGGATCGTCCTCCTCGACGTCGATCGGCGCCTGGGTCGGGATGGTCTGGCGCGCGGGCGGGCGGGGCGAGGCCAGCGGCCGCGGCGAGCCGTCGGCAAGGTTGAGCTGCGACTCGAACTTGAGCAGCGGCTTGCAGATGCGCTTCAGGCCGCGCGGGTCGTGCATCGCCAGATCGACGTGGATGTGGTCGTAGTGGAACACGTTGGAACCCGGCGCCAGCACGGTCGAGAACCGGGCACAGGCCCCCACGAACACCTCGCGCAGAAAGGCTTGCTCGGCCTCGGTGCCGCGCCAGCCGCCCTTGACGGTGATGACGTGGCCGTCGGCGAGCGTGAAGGACATGATGTCGAGCGCGTTGCCGAACGAATGCTCGGAGAGCTTGGCACCGGCTTGGTTGTTGCGACCGCGGCAGGAATAGGTGCCCGCGTTGATCTCGGCCACCGGCACGCCGAAATAGAGGTTGGCGGCGGGCTGGATCGTGTCGGCGAGCCACGCTTCGGCCTCGGCGAGCGCCGGGCAGGCCAGCGTCATGCGCTGCTTGAGCGCCACCGTGCCGCCGCCGAGCCGGGTGACCTTGAACGGCTGCTGCATGCCGCAGGGGCCGGGGCCGTCGATCTCCTTGGCGAGTGAGACATAGGCCGTCGGCTGCACGAGCTTGCGCGCGATGCACATCTGTTCGGCTTGGTCGCGCCATGCTTCCCGGCGCTCGAACCGGTTGATCGCACAGCCCGTGAGCCCCGCGCCGAACAGCACCAGAGCCGAGAACGCTAACGCTTTACGCCACATGGACGCGACGATGCGCATCGTCCCGTAAACGAGGCGCTAACGATGCGCGGTCGGATCCGCCCCCATGTGGAGCGCTGTTGACAGATTCGACACGGACCGTGACTCGGATGGGCATGATCTCGCTTCTCGACATCCGCACCCGTGTCGCGGACGGCACCCTTTCGGCGGCGGACGCGATCCAGACCGCGCGCGAGCGGATCGCCGCGCGCGACCCCGCCATCGGCGCCGTGCTGCGCACCGCACCCGAGGCCACAGCGCCCGCGCGTGGGCCGCTCGCCGGCATCGCGGTGGGGATCAAGGACATCATCGACACCGCCGACATGGCGACCGAGTCCGGCTCGGAGATCTATGCCGGCTGGCGACCGCGGGCCGACGCGGCGATCGTTTCGCGGCTGCGCGCGCTCGGCGCCGTGCCGCTCGCCAAGACCGCGACCACGGCCTTTGCCGGCCTCGACCCCGCCGCCACCGTGAACCCGCACGATCCCGGCCACACGCCGGGCGGCTCCTCCTCGGGCTCGGCCGCAGCCATCGCCGCCGGGATGCTGCCCCTGGCGCTCGGCACCCAGACCGGCGGCTCGGTGATCCGCCCGGCGGCCTTCTGCGGGATCGCAGCGATCAAGCCCTCGTTCCGGCTGCTGCCCACGGTCGGCGTCAAGACCTTCTCCTGGGCGCTCGACACGGTCGGCCTGTTCGGCGCCTCCGTCGCCGACATCGCCCACGCGCTCGCGCTGATCGCGGACCGGCCCGGTCTCGAGGCGCCCGCCCCGGAGCGCCCGCGCCTCGCCCTCTGCCTCCAGGATTTCGCGGGGAGCGCCGACGCGGACGCGTTGGCGGCGCTCGATCACGCGGCCCGTGCCGCGGAGCGGGCCGGGGCGGTTTTGCGCGATCTCGTCCTGCCGGAGCCCTTCGCGCGGGCCTGGGCCGCGCACCCGACCGTGCAGGATTTCGAGGCGCGCCAAGCGCTCGCCTGGGAATATGCCGAGCACCGGGAGGCGCTGCCGCCGGTGCTGCGCGGCCAGCTCGACCGGGCGCAGGATCTCAGCGCCGCCGATTACGACGCCGCCCGCCGCGAGGCGCACCGGGCGCGCCGACTGCTCAAGGCGCTGTTCGCGGATGTCGATGCGATCCTGACGGTTTCCAGCGTCGGTCGCGCGCCGAAGGGCCTCGGCTCGACCGGCGATGCGCGCTTCAATCGCCTCTGGACCCTGATGGGCGTGCCTTGCGTCACCGTTCCGGTGCCGGGGGACGGGTTGCCGCTCGGCGTGCAGGTGATCGCCCGGTTCGGCGACGACGGACGGGCGCTCGCCGTCGCGCGGATGATCGAGGGGGCGCTGGCGCGGGCATAGACATCGCCCCGCGGGGCTTTGTCCTTCGGCGCGCGAGGCTGAACGGAAGACCGTGCCTCGCTCAAGCCGTCTTCGACCCTTTTACATCAGGCTGGCGCCTCTCGGTCAGGCGACGTCGCGCGCGAAGGCCGCCCGGCACGCTCGATACGCTGAGACGAAGGCTCGCACCTGCCCCTCCGCTTCCGGCCTGGACCCAACGAACAGGTCGAGCCGGCCTACGCGCTCCGCTGCGATGCCGTCCTGCCGCGCCAGCATCTCGGGCAGAAGCGCGACGCCGAGACCGGCGGCAACGCAGCCGAGGATTCCCTCCACCGAGCCAAGTTCGACGATGCGGGCGCCGATCCTGCGTTCCCGCAGCACTTGATTCAGTCGCTCGCGGCAGATGCAGCCCGCGGCGAAGGTGAAGGCTTGGCCAGCCGTCTCGGCCGGCATGCCTGCGGGACGCAGCAGGGCGAGCGGGATACTGTCGAGCGGACGGGAGATGATGGCCGCATGGATCGAACGGTGACCGAGGATGGCCGCATCGAGCTTCCCCTCCGCCAGTAAGGCGTCGAGGTCGCGCGACACGCCTGTCGCCACGTGCAGGTCGAGCCCCTCGTGGTCCGCCAACAGCCGGGCCAGGACGGGGGGAAGCACGGTGGTGGCTGCGACCGCGATCGCACCCAGTCGGAACGGGCCGGCCGTCTCGGTTCCCCGGGCCGCCCGCATCGCCTCGGCGGCGAGGATCTCCATCTGCTCCGCGTAAGGCAGGAGTCGTGCCCCCGCGGCTGTCAGGCGAACACCCCTGGGGAGTCGTTCGAACAGCCGCATTCCGATCGCGGTCTCGAATTGGCCGATGCGCGCCGACAGCGCCGACTGGACGGTGCCGAGCCGCTCGGCCGCCGCCGTCATCGAGGAGGCCTCAGCCACGATCCTGAAAGCGTGCAATCCGCGAAGGTCCATCAGTCATCGTAAATCGTGATCGCTGGTGCCACAAGGCAGCGTTAGTCGCGATACCGAGGCCACGACATGTTCGGCCCATGACGACGCTCCTGCACACCGCCACGACGCCGCTGCTTGACATTGCCTACGAGGTCGGCGGCCCGCCTGACGGCTTTCCCGTGCTGCTGCTGCACGGCTGGCCGGACGATATCCGGACTTGGGACGCCATCGTCCCCACTCTCCACGCCGCGGGTTTCCGCACGTTCGCGCCGTATCTGCGCGGCTTTGGCCCGACGCGCTTCCGGGGAGCCGACATTCCCCGCTCGGGCCAACTCGCGGCGCTCGGAGCCGACCTGCTTGATCTCGCCGATGCATTGAACCTCGACCGCTTTGCGGTCGTCGGCCACGATTGGGGGGCGCGGGCGTCGTACATCGCGGCCTGCACGGCTCCCGAGCGCATCGTGGCTTGTGTCGCCCTCTCGGTCGGCTGGGGCACGAACGATCCGGGCCAGACCCTGACGCTGAACCAGACGCAGAACTACTGGTATCACTGGCTGATGGCCCTGCCACGCGGTGATGCCCTGGTGCGGGACGATCGACACCGTTTCACGCGCCACATCTGGACGATCTGGAATCCCGGCTGGCGGGTGCCGGATGCGGCTTTCTCCACGACGGCCGCCGCCTTCGACAATCCGGACTGGGCGGACGTGACGCTGCATTCCTACCGCGTGCGATGGGGGCATGCCGAGCCAGATCCCCGCTATGCTACACTCGAAGCCCAGCTCGCGGCCGATCCGGTCATCCAGGTCCCGACCCTGACGCTCCATGGCGGTGCCGACCCCTGTAACGATCCGGCGACTTCGAAGGACAGGGACGCGTTGTTTGCAGCTTTCTATCGACGCATCGTCTTGCCCAATCTCGGCCACTTTCCGCAACGTCAGGCACCGGAGGCCGTATTGAAGGAGGTTCTACCCTTCCTCATGCAGGCGGTGGGTCGGGAAGGCTCGGCGTCCCGTGTCGGTCGTTGCATGACGCATGCAGACGGCGCGACCCGTCGCTCCTGCTCGAAGTCGCCAGCTTCCTGCCGATGAAGACCCCATTTCCGGTGATGCTCCGCGACCTCTGACCGATTCATGGTGCGGATCGCCGCCGACGATGCTCTATCCTCTTGTTTTCGCATCATCTTTTTTTCAAAAACCGGCACCGCCTTTCGGGACGCTGCTCTAGCCCGACACGGTCCCACGCGGCGCCGCCTTGCGCCGTTCCGTGAGCGGCAGGTCGATGGAGCAGTGCAGACCGGTCTCGCTCAGTTCGTAGCGCGTGCGCGCGTCGAGGGCGTAGGGCAGCGCCTTCTCGATCAGCTCGCGCCCGTAGCCGCGCCGTTGGGCGGCACCCTCTTCCTGCGAGCGCTCGACCTCCGTCTCGCTCCAATGCAGGGCGAGCCGCATCCGGTCGTCCTCGGTATAGGTGCGCCACGTCACGCTCAGCCACCCCGTCTCTCCGGCGAGCGCGCCGTATTTGCGGGCATTGGTGGCGAGTTCGTGCAGGGCCAAGGCGAAGGTCTGCACCGTCGCCTTGCGCAGCCGCACGGATGGGCCGTCGAGATAGATCCGCTCGGACGCCTCCCAGGCGCCGAGGGCGTCGAGTTCCGTGACGATGAGCGCGTGCAGGGTGATCGGCTCGATGGTGGAGCGGGAGAGCAGGCCCTGCACCCGCGAGAGCACCGCGAGCCGGTCGTAGAACCGCGCGCGGAACATCGGCATGGAGTCGCTTCGGGCCATGGTCTGCTCGGCCAGCGAGCGCACCACCGTGATGAGGTTGCGCGTGCGGTGCTGCAACTCGGCCACCATCACGCCCTGCTGCTCCTGAAGCTGCCGCAGGTCGTCGATGTCGGTGGAGGTGCCCAGCCACTCGAGGATGCCGCTTCCCGCGCGCAGCGGCAGGGCGCGTGACTGGAACCAGCGATAGTGGCCCTCGGGGGCGTGACGGATTCGGTAGTCGACGGCCAGCACCTCGGCCATGGCGGCCCCGCTCCAGGCATCCTGGACCCGGTCGCGATCCTCGGGGTGAACCGCGTCGAGCCAGCCGAAGCCGCGGCTCTCGGCCTCGCTCTGGCCGGTATAGCGGAACCATTGCGGGCTCGCCCAGCTCCACGCGCCGCCGTCGCCCGCCCGCCAGACGAGCTGGGGGATGCCTTCGACCAGAGCGCGCTGCCGGGCTTCGCTCGTGCGCAGCTCCGTTTCGGCCTGCGCCCGCTCGGCCGCCTCCCAGGTCCGCGCGGCCACCTCCTCGATCAGTGTCGTCTCGGAGCGTGTCCAGGCGCGGGGCTCGCGATGGGTCAGGTAGAGGACGGTGCGGATCCGGCCGTCGCGGACCAGCGGCACCGCCACGAAGCTGCCGACGGCGCCCTGTCGCCAGACGCCGGGGGCCGCAACGGCCGCGGTATCGTCCACGATGATCGTCTCGCCGTCCCCGAGCCGATCGAGAACCGCCCGGCCGAAGGCCGTGATGGGCATGGGGCCGAGCCGGGCCTCGGTCTCGGCGTGATAGCCGACCTGCCGCTCGACCCGCTTGCCGTCCGCAGAGAGGCGCGCGTAGCCGACCCGTCCGGCGCCCAGATGGCGCCCCAGCGCCTCGACCACGGTTTGAAGGGCGGCCTGCGGGTCGGTCTGGTCCTGAAGCCGGTCGGCGAGATCGAGAAGGAAGGCCTGCCGTGCCTCCTCCGCCCGCAGATTCTGGGCGGCAAGGTGCTGATCGTGGATGTCCGTGGCGGCGCCGATCCAGCGCGTGATTCGCCCTTCCGCGTCCCGCGCCGGGGCGTGGCGGATCAGGAACCATCGAAACGGGCCGTCGCGGCGGCGGATGCGCTGCTGTCGCTCCACCGGCCGGCCGGCGGCGAAGGCTTCGGTGAAGATGCGCTTCGTCTCCGCTCTCTCGTCGGGGGGGATGGTGGCCAGCCAACCGCCGTTCTGGACCTGCTCCTGAGTCTGGCCGGTATAGTCGCCCCATTGCTGGTTCACGACGATGACCTTGCCTTCGGGATCGCAGTTCCAGAGCAGGCTCGGCACGAGTTCGGCGAGGGTCCGGAAGCGCCCCTCGCTCTCGCGCAGGGTGTCGGCGGTCCGCTTGCTCAGCAGCGCCTGGAGGATGGCCGGGGCGAGGGCCTCGGCGGCTTCGCGATCCTCCGACCGGTATCCGCCCGCGCGGTTGCCGAGCCCGATCATTCCGATGGTCTGTCCGTTCCACTTCAGCGGGACGCCGAGAAAGGCCTTCAGGCGCGGGTGGCCCGCCGGTGTACCGATCCGGTCCGGGTGCGAGCCGGGATCGTTGGCGATGAGGCTTTTCCCCTCGCGCAGCACCCGGCCGTAAAGGCCGTGGATCTGGAGTCCTTTTGGGCCGACGCCCTTCGGAAAAGCGGGATCTTCCATCGCGAAGTTCTGCCAGCCGCGATCGCTGATGGAGAGTTCGTCGAACCGGTCGTTCTCTTTGTCGATCTCCCCCATGAAACTGAAGACGCTCTGCGTCACATCCTCGGCGACCGCGAGGCAGACGCGGCCGAGTTCCTCCTCGGTGGGGGCTGTCAGCGCCTCACGGAAGATGCGGTTGATCCCTTCCAGCACCGCGTTCTTGCGCCGGATGTCCGCCTCCGCCCGGCCGCGCTCGACCGCCGACCAGATCCGCTCGGCCACTTCCCGCAACAAGGCGAAGTCGGCCTCCACCCACTGCCGCGGGGTCGAGTGGCTGACGCAGAGCGCGCCGACCAGGTTGCCGTTCTTGATCAGCGGTGCGCCCATGCAGGCGCCAATCTGCAGGGCGGCGAAGGCGGGACGGCTGGCCTCCGGAACCGAAACGCAGGCCTGCGTATCGGCCAGGACGTGGCACTCCCCGCGGCGGAGAATCCCGGCGGACCATGCGAAGTCCGCGAGCTTGTGCTCGCCGGCGACCGAGAGCGCATCGCCGCGAATGTGGTCCCACGCGATCCGGATGATCCCCGCGGTTTCGTCGATGGCGGCGTAGTAGCACCGGTCCACATCCAGCCGCTCACCCACCAACCGGCATGCCGCGCTCTGAATCGCCTCCGGATCGGTCAGCGTGCGCACCGCATCGCTCAGCGCCAGGAGGAAGGCCTGCCGCTCCTCGCGATCGCGCAGGCCCGTCTCGGCGACTTTACGCTCGGTGACGTCGTCGTAGAGGATCAGCACACGGTCGTTCGCCTGCGGGTAGACGGAGACCTCGAACCAGCGCCCCATCGGCGTGTCCGTGTGCTCCAGCCGTGCCGGCAGGCCCGTCGCGGCGATGCGTTCGTAGGTCTCGACCCACCAGCGATCGAGGTCGGGCACCACTTCGCGTCCCGTCCGCCCGCGCGCCTCCGCTGCCGGCAGGCCGACCAGCCGCTCGAAGGCGGGATTCAGCTCGATGTAGCGGAAATCGACGGCCCGGCCCTGCTCGTCGCGCACGAATTCGAGTTCGCAGAAACCCTGCTCCATGGTCTGGAACAAGGTGCGGTACTTCTCTTCGCTCGCCCGAAGGGCCGCTTCGGCCCAATCGAATTCAAGGATCCGTCGCGCCGTTGCGTCGCGATTCGACGGCCACCCGGGCGGGTCTGTTCTTTCGCCCATCCTGCGCCCTGTTGCGGCTCGATGGGCATCACCTAATCGATAGGCTGCCGCTTTTGTAAAGCACCTGGGCGTTGTGGAGGCGCGCCTCGCTGAGATGTGTACGTGGTCGGCCCGCCGGTCCCGGCCCGGAGCCGGCGGAGAGGGGGCACGGCGCGCCCCGGTCCGGCGGCTTACGCGCCGCGCAGGCTCGACAGGTCGAGCGGCAGCGAGCGCAGGCGCTGGCCCGTCGCGGCGAAGACCGCGTTGGCGATGGCCGGCGCCAGCACCGGCACGCCGGGCTCGCCGATCCCGGTGGGGGCAACTTCGGAGGGCACGATGTGAACCTCGACCCGCGGCATCTCGGAGATGCGCGTCGGCTGGTAGCTGTCGAAGTTCCGCTCCTGCACCACGCCGTCCTTGAGGGTGATGCGGTTGCGCAGCACCGCCGACAGGGCAAAGCCCACCGCGCCCTCGACCTGGGCGCGCACCACGTCCGGGTTCACGGCGATGCCGACATCGACCGCCGCCACGATCCGGTTGACCTTCACGCCGGACTCACCCGCCGTGACGTCGGCCACCATCGCGACGTAGGAGCCGAAGGATTCGTGCACGGCGACGCCGAGGCCGCGGCCCTTCTCCGAGGGTTTTCCGCCCCAGCCGGCCCGTTCGGCGGCGAGCTTCAGCACACCCGACAGGCGCGGTGCGCGGGTCAGCAGCGACAGGCGGTAGGCGACCGGATCGGACCCCGCGGCATGCGCCAGCTCGTCGATGAACACCTCCATGACGTGGGCGGTGTGGGTGTGGCCGACCGAGCGCCACCACAGGACCGGCACGCCCTCGCGGGCGTTGTGCACCTCGAAGCGGTAGGCCGGCAGCGCGTAGGGCGTGTCGGAGGCGCCCTCGACGGTGGTGGAGTCGATGCCGTTCTTGACGAGCATCGCCTCGAAGGGCGAGCCGATCATGATCGACTTGCCGACCATGGTGTGGCGCCAGCCGGTGATCTGGCCCTTCTCGTTCAGGCCCGCCTTGACCGTGTGATAGACCTGCGGGCGGTAATAGCCGGCCGCCATGTCGTCCTCGCGGGTCCAGACGAGGTGGACCGGCGCCTTGCCGTCCCAGGCCTTCACGATCGTGGCGGCCTCGGCGAAGTAGTCGGCGCCCGGCGTCGCCCGCCGGCCGAACGAGCCGCCGGCCCACTGGGTGTGAAGCCGGACCCGGTCGGTCGTGACGCCCAGCGTCGCTGCCACCACCGCCTGCTCGATGGTCTGGATCTGGCAGCCGGCATAGACGTCGTAGCTGCCGTCCGCCGCCCGCTCGATCGTCGCGTTCAGGGGCTCCATCGCGGCATGGGCCAGATAGGGGAAGGAGAACTCCGCCTCCAGCACCTTGGCCGAGCCCTTGATGGCGCCCTCGGCGTCGCCCGCCTGCGAGGCGACGAGGCCGGACGACCTGGCCGTCTCGCGGTACTCGGCGAGGATCGCGTCCGAGGAGCGGGTCTCGGCGGCGGAATTGTCCCAGGTGATCTTCAGGGCCTCGCGGGCCTTCATCGCGCTCCAGGTGTCGCGGGCGATCACCGCCACGCCGGTCGGGATCGTGACGATGCCGACGACGCCGGGCATGCCTTGCGCGGCTTCCGCATCCACCGACTTCACCGTCGCGCCGAAGCGCGGCGGATGGGCGACGAGCGCCGTGACCTGACCGGGGCGGCGGATGTCGAGGGAGTAGATCGCGGTGCCGTCGGTCTTCGCCGCGGAATCGATGCGCGGCACGCGCCCGCCGATCAGCGTCCACTCGGCCGGCGTCTTGAGGCGGGGCTCCTGCGGCACCGGCTTGGCGGCGGCGGCCTCCGCGAATTCGCCGAAGCGGGCCTGCTTGCCGGACGTGTGGCCGATGACGCCCTTCGCGACGGTGATCTCGCCTGCCGGCACGCCCCACTTGTCGGCGGCGGCGGCGACCAGCATGGCGCGGGCAGCCGCCCCCGCCTTGCGAAGCTGGAACCAGGAATTGGCGATCGCCGTCGAGCCACCGGTGCCCTGGACCGGTCCCATCAGCCCGTTGGCGTAGAGCTTGGCGTCCGCCGGGGCGAAGGCGACGCGCATCTGGCTCCAATCCGCGTCGAGTTCGTCGGCGAGGATGGTCGTGAGCCCGGTCGTGTTGCCCTGGCCCATATCGAGATGCTTGATCATCACGGTGACGGTGTCGTCGGCGGCGATCCGCACGAAGGCGTTTGGCTGGGCCGGGGCCTTCGACAGCGCGTCCGAGGCCTCCGCGGCGCGGGCACCCTTCAGGTCAAGGCGGAAGGCGAGCAGCATGGCACCTGCCACCGCACCGCCGAGGAAGGCGCGCCGCGAGGGGACGGGCGCATCAGTCAGGTCTAGCTTGAGCATGCCGGGCTCCAAATCTTGATAGGCTGCGGGGCGGCTCAGGCGAGCGTGCGGGCGGCTTCGTGGATGGCGGCGCGGATGCGCTGGTAGGTGCCGCAGCGGCACACATTGCCGTCCATGGCACCGTCGATATCCGCGTCGCTGGGCTTCGGGTTCTCGGTGAGCAGGCCGATGGCCGACATGATCTGCCCGGACTGGCAGTAGCCGCACTGCACCACGTCGAGGCCGCGCCACGCCGCCTTGACCGCATCGGCCACCTTGCCTTCGACGCCCTCGATCGTGGTGATCTTGGCCTCGCCCACATCGCCGATGCGGGTCTGGCAGGCGCGCACCGGCTGGCCATCCATGTGCACGGTGCAGGCGCCGCATTGGGCGATGCCGCAGCCATACTTGGTCCCGGTCATGTCGAGGCGGTCGCGGATCACCCAGAGCAGGGGCATGTCGGGGTCGGCATCGACCTCCCGGGCCACGCCGTTCAGGTTGAGGGTCAGCATGGGCGCACTCCGAAAGGAAGGTGTCGCACGAAGCGCCCCGGCTCAGGGCCACCATCGGGCCGCGAGATGCGCTTCGGGGCCGTCACGTGGTGTCGGCACTTGGAATCGTTCCGAGTTTGATCCTGTACGCTCGTCCCCGATGTGCGGGAGCGCACCTGAATAAGGATGAGACGTTTCCGCCCCTGTATCCGTGCAATTCGCCGGATCGTCGAAGCCGCTTCTTAACGGTTCGCACGGCACCCTGCGGGCTCTCCACCTCGCCCTCTGCGCCGCAAGACCACGACCGGGCGCCCGGCGTTCCGATCCCGATTGGCGATCTCGACTGTTATGCCCGACCTCACAGCGGAGATGGTTCAGCGCGGGCGCGGGCCCTCCTCGCAAGAGGTGGCCAAGCGGCGCGGCATCGCGCGCGAGATGCGCTCGGCCCGGGAACGGCTGACCTCCACCAGCGGGCTGGAGCGGGCCTTCGACACCGAACTCCTGCGCCTCTATGCCCAGTACCGGGTCGGGGCGGGCATTCCGCTCCTGGTGCTGGCGCTCATGGTTGCGGGTGCCTCCTCGATCTGGGTGCCGGCCGTGACCGCGGCGATCTGGGCGGCCGGGGCGATCGCCGCCACCACCCTGATGCTGCTCCTGAGCCGCCGCTTTCTGCGGCAGGCGCCGGAAAGCCTGTCGCTGAAGCACTGGGGGCGTGCCTTCGTCGCCGCCGAGTTCGGCCAGAGCGCCGCCTGGGCGATGCTGCTGCTCGTGGGCGTTCCCGAAGCGCGCACCTTCGCGCTGTTCGGTCTCGTCATCGTCGCGGCGGTGACGACGATGCTCGCCGCGACCGTCCCGGTCGCCGCCCTAGCCGGTCTTGTGCCGCTCATGCTGGCGGCGCTGTCGCTGCTGGTCTTCTCCAGCGACATGGACACGATGCTCCTCGTTGCGATGACGGTGGCGAGCCAGATCTTCTTCGCCGGACTGGCACGCCGCCTCTACGCTTCCGCGGTGGGCACCCTGCAATCGCGGGCGGAGAAGGACGCGATCTTCGCCGAACTCGAACAGGCCAAGGCCAATTCCGACGAGGCCCGGCGGCGGGCGGAGGAGGCGAACCTCGCCAAGTCCCGGTTCCTCGCCACCATGAGCCACGAGCTCCGCACGCCGCTCAACGCCATCCTCGGCTTCTCGGAGGTGATGAAGAACGAGGTGTTCGGCACCCATGTCGCCCCGGCCTACCGGGAATACGCCACCGACATCCACGACAGCGGGATGCACCTGCTCAATCTCATCAACGAGATCCTCGACCTCTCGCGCATCGAGGCCGGGCGCTACGACCTCACCGAGGAGGCGGTGCAGCTCGCCCATACGGTCGAGGAGTGCCGCCACATGATGACCCTGCGCGCCCGCAGCAAGGGCCAGACCTTCGCCAGCCTGATCGACGATTCCCTGCCGCGTCTCTGGGCCGACGAGCGGGCGCTGCGCCAGATCGTGCTCAACCTCCTGTCGAATGCGGTGAAGTTCACGCCGCCGGGCGGCGAGATCACGATCAAGGTCGGCTGGACCTCGTCGGGCGGGCAATATCTCAGCGTCAAGGATTCCGGGCCCGGCATCCCCGAGGACGAACTCGGAACGGTGATGTCCTCGTTCGGGCGCGGCTCGCTGGCGATCAAGACCGCCGAGCAGGGCTCCGGCCTCGGCCTGCCGATCGTGAAGGGTCTGATCGACCTCCATGGCGGCGGCTTCCAGCTCAAGTCGAAGCCGCGCGAGGGCACCGAGGTGATCGTCACCTTCCCCGCGAGCCGCGGCATGGACACCCTGCCCGCGATGAATCTCGGTGCCGAGAAGGCCCCGGCCGAGGCGGCGTCCGCCCGGCATGCGCGGGCGGCCTGACGCGCGTGTCGGAGCCGGATCCACCGGTTCCGGCAACCACGACGGTCCTCATGCCCAGGAGCTGCGCAGCAGCCTCGAAACACGCTGCGGCGCTTCTCCTGGCAGACCGACGCGACAGGATCGCTCGTCGGGATCGACCGTTCGGGCGTGCTTCGACAGCATCCTCCCGAAAGGTGGCCTCCGGCTTTCGGAAAAGACGATGCTTTTAGCTCTCGCTCTTGCCCGAGACCCCCGCCTGCTCGAACGTCGCCATGTCGCGGTGGCAGGCGAGCGCGCCCTTCAGCAGGCCGAGCGCCAGGGCCGCGCCCGAGGCCTCGCCGAGGCGCATGTCGAGCGACAGGACGGGCTTGAGGCCGAGCCGTTCCAGCACCTCGCCATGCGCGCCTTCGGCCGAACAATGGCCGGCGATGCAGTGGTCGAGGGCGTGCGCGTCGGCGGCGTGCAGGACCGCCGCCGCACCGGTCGCGACATAGCCGTCGAGCACCACCGGTACCCTCTGCAGCCGCGCGGCGAGGATGGCCCCGGCCATGGCCGCGATCTCCCGGCCGCCGAGGCGCGCCAGGATCGTCAGCGGGTCGCCGAGATGATCCTTGTGGGTGTCGAGCGCCAGCCGCACGGCCTGCGCCTTGCGGGCGAGGCCGGCCGCATCGAGGCCGGTGCCGCGCCCGACCCAGTGCTCGGCCTCGCCGCCGTAGAGCGCGGCGTAGATCGCCGCCGCGACCGTGGTGTTGCCGATGCCCATCTCGCCGACCGCGAGGCAATCGGTCCCCGCCGCCACCGCCTCCATGCCGAAGGCCATGGTGGCCACGCACCCTTTCTCGTCGAGGGCCGGGCCGGAGCAGATGTCGCCGGTCGGCAGATCCACGGCGAGGTCGAACACCCGGAAGCCGAGGCCGTAGGCGGCGCAGAGCTGGTTGATCGCCGCCCCCCCGGCGGCGAAGTTGTCGAGCATCTGTCGGTTGACCGCGGCGGGGAAGGCCGAGACGCCGCGCTCCACCACGCCGTGGCTACCGGCGAACACGCAGACCATCGGCCGGTCGAGGGTGGGTTTGGCCTTGCCCTGCCACGCGCCGAGCCACTCCACGAACGCTTCGAGCCGCCCGAGCGCGCCCGGCGGCTTGGTGAGGCTGGCATCCCGCGCGCGGATCGCGGCGACCGCGTCCCCGTCGGGGCCGGGCATCTCCGTGAGCAGGCGGCGGATGTCGGCGAAGGGCGAGGCGTCGGCGGTCGGGCTGGAGGTCATCGGCAGGGCTCGTGCGCGTCGGATGCGGGAAAAACGAAGGAGGTCGCCCGATCGGTGCGGGAATTGCCACCGGATAGCCAGCGGCGCCGCGTAGCAGGCAGGAGGCTCCCGGCGCTATAGAAGCGGACGGGCCCGCGGTACAGGCGGCCGAGGGGAAGGGACGCGGAATGATCGAGCGCAGTGGCCGCGATCTCGGGCCGCCCTTTCCGGGGGCGGAGCTGGTCTACGATCTCGCCGCCTGCCTCCGCTTCTTCACCCGCCTGCCGGTTCCACCGCTGCCGGACGAGCCGGCGCCCTATGCCGCGCCGGATTTTCGCACCGTGCCGCGGATGCTGCCGCTGGCGGGGGTGCTGATCGCCGCGCCCGCTGCCCTCCTGCTGGTTCTGGCCTGGGAGATCCGGCTCGGGCCGTTCGTCGCCGCCGCCCTCGCCCTCGTGGCGCTCGCCCTCATCACCGGCGCCATGCACGAGGACGGCTTGGCCGATGTCGCCGACGGGTTCGGTGGCGGGCAGAGCCGCGAGCGCAGCCTGGAGATCATGCGCGACAGCCGCATCGGCGCCTATGGCGGCACCGCCTTGTTTCTCGGGCTGGCGCTGCGGGCGGCGATGCTCGCGACCCTGCTCGACCGTTCCGGCGGACTCGCCGCCGTGTCGCTGCTCTTCGCCGCCGCCCTGTCGCGGACGGTGGCGCTGGTCCCGCTCGCGATCCTCGACCCCGCTCGTCCCGGCGGTGCGGGCGCTGCCGTCGGCCGGCCGACCCGGGCGACCCTGGGCATCGCGGGAGTGATCTGCCTGATCCTGGCCGGGATCGCCGCCGCCCTCGGCCTGCCGCCGCTGGGTCTCGGCCTCGCGCTGATCCTGGCGCCGCTCGCGGCCTTCGGCCTCAGCGCGCTCGCCGAACGGAAGATCGGCGGACAGACCGGCGACGTGGTCGGCGCCTGTCAGCAAGTCGGCGAGATCGCGGTGCTGCTGGCCCTGGTGGCGGCGACGGCGTAGGCGGGAGCCGCGTGATGCTGAGGATCCTCCGCCGGCTTTTTCAGGGCCGGACGGGAAAGGCGCAGAACCAAGCCCCGTCCGATTCGCCCGTGGAAACGATCGACCGCGCCGACACTGCCGAGCGGATCGAGATCCTGGCCCGCGGCGGCTTCGAGACCGAAGCCTCGACGCTCGAAACGATCCTGGACGAGTATCTGACCCCGGACGCCATCGCGCCCGATGATCGCCGCTGGGTCGAGGCGGAGGTGGCCCGCGCCTTCGCACGCAAGCGGGCCGACGAGGCGACGTGGCCGCTGGAAACGGATTTCGATCGCCTCGCCATCGCCTTCGACGCGCTCGACGCGAGCGGGATCATCGCGCTGCACGATGCCGGCTACACCCGCTCGGACGGCGTCTCGGATGCGGCCGAGGTCTATCACCAGCGCCGGGAGCGCGGGCGCGCCTCGCGGGGGTTCGTCTTCTATCACGGTCAGGATGTCGAGGCGGTCGTCTTCGATCAGGGGCTCTACCTCGCCTTCGGCTCGTTCGACGACCGCGACGCGACCATGGCCGCCATCGCCGCCGAGATCGTGGCGGCCGTGGAGGCGCAAGGATTGCGGACGCATTGGGAGGGTGATGTGGGAACGCGCATCCTCGTCCACCCGATCCACTGGTTGAAGCGCAGCCCGTCCGACGACCCGCGGGCGGCATAAGGTTTCCGGCAAAACCCTTGATTCACGGCCCCGCTCCGTCCCATTTGCACGGGCGATGCTGGCGACTCCTTCGAAAAAACCCTCCTCTCCCTGCACCAAGCTCTGCGTGCTCGATGCCGTGACGGGCCTGTGCGAGGGCTGCGGGCGCACGCGCGACGAGATCGGGCTGTGGGGCTCGCTTTCCGAGGCGCAGCGCCTGGCCGTCATGGCCGCACTGCCCGAGCGGCTGCGCCGGGCCTATCCCGGCCGGGAGGCGTGCGCGTCATGATGTGGGCCGGCCTCGCCATTCTCGGGATCGGCCTCGTCGTCCTGATCGCCAACCATGACGGCGGCCCGATGATGGGGCTCGATTCGGATCAGCTCGCCGGCGTCGTCTCCATGACCGCGCTGCTGCTGCTCCTCACCGCCGGCCGCTGGCGGCAGGCGCTCGTCATGCCGGGCAAGACCCTGGTTTCGATCCTGATCTGGCTCGCCATCGGCGCGGTGATCGTCGTCGGCTACACCTATCGCGACGACGCGCAGCGGGTGGGCGCCGATGTTGTCGGGGCCCTGCGCCCCGGCACCGCCGTGGTCGGTCCCGGCGGCGAGGTGACGATCACTCGCCGCTCGGATGGCGACTTCTCGGTGCTGGCGGCGGTGAACGGCGGCGGCGAAGAGCGCTTCGTGTTCGATACGGGGGCGAGCAGCGTCGTGCTCACCGCCGAGACCGCCGAGCGTCTCCGCATCCGCCCGCCGGAGAGCGCGTTCACGCAACGCGTCTCCACCGCCAACGGCACGGCGCTGACCGCGCCGATCCGGCTCGACTCGATCACGGTGGGGCCGATCACCGAGCGCAACGTCAACGCGATGGTGAGCCGGCCCGGCGTGCTGACCACCAACCTGCTCGGCCAGAGCTTCCTCGACCGATTGCCCTCTTACGAGGTGCGCGGCGACCGGCTGATCCTGCGCAGCCGCTGACGGGCGTCGGCGGCGCCCGCCACTCCGAAGCCGCCCAGGCGCGCCGGGCCCCTGACGACTCGGGTCCTGACGACTTGGAGTCTGGCCACTCGGACCCTGGCCACTCGGACCTTGCCCGCCAAAGCCTTGGCCCCATGCCGACGCGTCACCGCGCACCGATTCCACCGTCGTCCCTCCATCCCGACCGATCCCGGTGCCGATCACGGCGGGGCGCCCCGAGCCCGGCAGCGCCGAGGGGGAGACCCGGCCCGAGGCGGCGAGTCCGGAGCCGAGACGCAACCCGCCGTCGCGCGGTGCGACGTCGGCCTCGATCGAGGCACGGACGAGCCCCGCCGGGATTGGTCGGCTGTCGTCGCGGGTTCGCTCGTCTGAGACATCGCCTGAGCTTGGTGGCGGACGTGTGGGAGACAATCCCACGCCGTGCGGGCATCGAATCCGCGCTCACGAAGCGTATCTCGGTGAACGTCGAAGGTCTCTACGCCGATCTCGGCAGGCAGGGCTGCGGCGCGCCCATCTACGATGCGACGGTGCCTGCCCATTATGGCACGGGCCGCTCGGAATCAGGCTTCGGCGTCGTTCGCGGCGGGCTTGAACGATAGGTTCTAACGCCGGTGGGATGGCTTGCTTCTTGCGGTATGGAGTGAACCACGTCCACGGACAAATCGTTTGAACGGCTCGGCCTTCCCGGTGCGGGTGACGATCTAGCCGCTGAAGTGCTGTGAGGGGAGCGTTTCGAACGGAGTTTTCCGACCGTGGCTATACTTGCGTACCGCGCCGCCCGGCGTCGTCCCCTCGTTGCCGGTCTCTCGGCCGTCCTGCTCGGCCTCGCACCGCTCGCCGTCTCGGCTCAGTCCGTGGTCACACCGGACGTCGAGGCACCCTCCGTCGAGGCGCCGACCGTAACCGACCTCGGCAACGGACTTCCCCAGGGCGCATTGGTCTTTCACGGCAATTATTGCGGCCCGGGCAGCCGCGGCGCCGGCCTTCCTCCGATCGATGCCCTCGACCGGGCCTGCATGCACCACGATGCCTGCTCGCCGCCGGTGGGCCAGGGACTGCCCACCTGCTCCTGCAACGATCGTCTGGCGCGCGAGGCCAGGCAGGTGGCCCGGACGCCGCGGATCGACGAAGAGCTGGGCATGGCGGCGGAGTTCGTCGCCATCGGCGCGAAGGCGCTGGCCTGCGAACCCTGAAACCTATCCCCAGATGCGGATCGGCCCGGAGCGCTCGTTCCGGGCCGATTCTCCGTTGCGAGATGCAGATTAGGTTCGAAGCACGCCGAGCCGTGCCTCGTCCGGCTTGCAGCGGGCGTTGGCCGTAACCTGACGCAGGATGGGACGCCTCAGGCCTCGGGCGTCTCCATGGGAATTCCCAGCGCGTCGAGACCTTCTTCGAGGAGCGGCGCCGCATCCGGCGTGCCGAGCAATTCGCGGATCACCGTATCGCCGGCCGCCTCACGCTCCTTGGCGAAGGTGACCGCCGTGCGCCATTCCGCCGCCTCGTAGTCGCCGCGGCCGATATAGAGCAGGGCCCCGAGATCGGCGCGCTCGTCCTCGTTGAGACCGGCGATCATGCTGCGGATTTCCTGCTCGGTGGCGTCGTCGGTGCCGCCGACCAGCATGTCGATCGAGCCGTCATCGGTCGGGTTGGAGCCCGAATCCGGATCGGTCGCGCCTTCCTTCACCTCGACCGCCCGCAGCCGCAGGATGATCTCGGTGATCTTGTCGAGGGCAATGTCCATAAGCGGCTCCAGCATCGACGGCCCGCCAAGCGCGGCGCGTCGGGTTCGAACGGAACGCGCCGTGTCCGCCACGGGCGTCCGGTCAGGCCGGTGCCGTCGGGCTTGCGACAGGGCGCAGAGCCTCGACAACCCGTGGCGTGGCCGTTGGTTCGGCCGGGCCGGAGCGCCATGCGGATTCGGGAGAGGAAGGGAGCGGCAGGCGGGGGGCTCCCCGATAAGCCTCAGGCTCGCGGCGGGTATCCGCCCGGCTCGGCGTCCACGGTCCGCGCCGGGCGTTCCGCCTCCCGCCGGTGCCACATCAACAGCAGGGCGGAGATCACGAGCCAGGGACCGGCGATCCCGATGAAGAACGACATGAGCGCATCTCCCCGCGGCGGCGTCTGTTGTTTCGAGACAATCCGTTCCGCGTGAGAGAGGATGATAGGGTCTGCCGACCGGTCCGCAAGCGGCGCGTCAGGCGAACAGTTCGGGGCGGCGCAGGCGGAGCGAGAGCAGGAGTACCAGCGTCTTCATGTCGACGATCTCGCCGGCCTCGCTCATGGCGGCGAGGGTGGAGAGCGGCATCTCGACCACGGTGATCGCCTCGTGCTCCTCGGCCAAGCCGCCGCCCGGCCCCTCCCGGTCGCTCTCCGCGTAGGGGGCGAGGAACAGGTGCATCCGCTCGGTGGAGATCCCCGGCAGGCTCCACACCGTGGAGATGGGCTCCAGATCCGACAGCCGCAGGCCGGTCTCCTCGAAGGCCTCCCGGCGCACGCCCTCCGCCGGATCGGCCTCGTCGAGCAGGCCCGCAGGCACTTCCAGCAGATCGGTCACGCCTGCGGTGAAGAAGGGGGGCGCGCGGAACTGACGGATCAGCAGGGCCACCTTGCGCTCGGGATCGTAGGGCAGCACGCAGACCGCCTCGCCGTGATCCTCGATCTCGCGGGTCACCGCGGCGCCCTCGGGGGTCGTCACCTCGGCGACGAGGAAGCTCGCCCAGCCATCGTGGACGGTGCGGGTGCCGCGGATCTCGGGGGGCATGGCGTCTCCGGTTCGGCGCTTCAGGTCGGAAATCTCGGGGTCAGGCTCGCGCAGGCGGGCGGTCGGCGCCGCGGCGGATCAGGAAGCGCGCGGCCGGGCCGCGGCGCTCCATCGCCTCCAGCGCGGCTCCTTCCTCGCGGACGACGTTGGGAATGTCGATCCCTGCCAGCGGATCGGTCGCGGTCACAGCCAAGCATGCCCCGGGCGCGAGGGCCCGCAGGGCCTTGCGCGTGCGGAGCGCAGGGAGGGGGCATTTGAGGCCGCTGAGGTCGAGTTCGACCGTGCCGTCCTGCGAGATTTCGGACATGGGAGCGGCGCATAACACGAAAACGCCCTGCCGGCTGAACCCAGCCGCAGGGCGTGATTTTTCACGGGCGGAGGAGATGGCTACCAGCCGTAGGGGCCGTAGCCGTAAGAGCCGCCATAAACCGGGTAGCCGTAGCCGCCGTAATAGCCGACGGGGACGCCGTAGCCGTAGCCGTAGCCGTAGCCGTAGTAACCGCCATAGGCCGGATAGCCGTAGTAGCGCGGGGCCGCGCTGGCGGCGATCGCGCCGCCGATCAGGCCGAGCGCCGCACCCGCGAACAGCGCACCCGCGACGTTGCGGCGGCGATACCCGTAGCCGTAGCGGTAACGGGGACCGTAATAGCCTCCGTAATATCCGCGGCGCCAGCCGACGGTCTCGACGGTGATGCCGCCGACCTGCGCGGCGCTCATCGCCGGCAGCGGCGCGGCCTGGGCGGGCGGAACGGCCGTCACCGTCAGGCTCGCCGCGGTGAGGCCGGCCAGCGTCAGGGTCGTGATGCGGGACATGGATGCGAACTCCTTACGCGATAAGGAACACGCAGAGGAACAACGCGGCGCAGAACGCGTTCCGACGGCCCCGCTTGCCGCGGACGATAAATCTAAGGTGGTACCCGAACGATCAGAACGTGCAGGCCGTGAAAGCCGGATCGACGGACTTCTCCCAGGGCCCCTCGTAATCGGCGAGGCGCTCCTGTGCATGGCTGCGGCCGGCGGCCACGATCGCCTCCAGCGGCTGGAGATAGACCGCCTCGTCGCGGCCGTTGCCGTCGCGGCGCGCCCGCGCCTGCAGGCCGGTGCGGGCGATGGCAAGCGCCTCCGCCGCGACCGCGCCGAGGCAGCGTCCGCCGATGCTGGCATGGAGCCCGAGCCGCGGCACGGCGGCACGCATGGATTCCCGCTCGCCGGCGGACCAGCCGCGCACCAGATCCCAGGCGGCGGAGAGGGCGGTCTCGTCGTAGAGGAGCCCCACCCAGAAAGCCGATTGCGCGGCGATCATCGCCGGCCCGCCGACATCGGCGCCGCGCATCTCGAGGAAACGCTTGAGCCGCACTTCCGGGAAGACGGTGGAGGCGTGGTTCGCCCAATCCGAGACGGTGGCCCGCTCGCCCGGCAATTGCGCGAGGCGCCCGGCCATCAGGTCGCGGAACGAGGCCCCGGCGACGTCGTGGTAGGTCTCGCCGCGCTTGACGAAATACATCGGCACGTCGAGCAGCCAATCGACGTAAGACTCGTAGCCGAAGCCCTCGTCGAAGGCGAAGGCCAGCATGCCGGTGCGGTCGGGGTCGGTGTCGCGCCAGATCTCCGAGCGGCGCGACAGGAAGCCGTTGGGCCGCCCGTCGGTGAAGGGCGAGTTGGCGAAGAGCGCCGTGGCGATGGGCTGAAGCGCGAGGCTGACGCGCATCTTGCGCACCATGTCGGCCTCGGAACTGAAATCGACGTTCACCTGCACGGTCGCGGTGCGCAGCATCATGTCGAGGCCGAGCTTGCCCACCTTCGGCATGTAGTTGCGCATGATGCGGTAGCGGCTCTTCGGCATCTGCGGCGTCGCCTCGCGGGTCCATTTCGGACTCATGCCGAGGTCGAGGAAGCCGATGCCGAGGGGCTCCGCCGCGCGCTTCGTGGCTGCGAGATGCTCGTCGAGTTCGGTCGCCGTCGCGTGGATGTCGGGGAGCGGCGCGCCGGAGAGTTCGAACTGGCCACCGGGCTCGATCGAAATCGCGCCGCCGCCCTCGGGTCCCGCCAGACCGATGATGTGGCCGGCATCCAGGATCGGCTCCCAGCCGGTCTCGCGACCGAGATTTTCCAGAAGCGCCCGGATGCCGCGCTCGCCCTCATAGGGAACGGGCATGTGGTCGGTGGTGTAGAACGGGATCTTCTCGTGCTCGGTGCCGATGGCGAAACGCGCGCGCGGTTTCTCGCCCGCGGCGAACCACGCGATCAGTTCGTCCCGCGTCGTGAGCGGGGTGGTGTCGGACGTGTCGCGCGCCATGCGCTGCCTCGAAGGTAACGTCGGTCGAAGGGTCAGCGGCGCGCCGAGGATCCGCCACCGGACGGGGCCGGCAGCGGCCTCACCGGATGTCGTGTCCTTAGAGGACGCCGCAAGGGTGAACAACGCGCCCGCCGACCGCATGGCAGACATGACTCAAGCTTCTGTTTACGGCGCTCATCCCGCCGATCACGGATCCGCGAAGTAGGGGGCGTAGGCCGCCCGATCGAGCCCCGCCCGAAGGAGAAGCTGCAGCATCAGCCGCGCCTTCACGCCCGACAGAAGGCCCGCCGAGAGTGCGCCGCGGGCCAGCAGATCGATCTCGCCGCCGGGATACCCGTATGTGCGCGAGAACACAGGACCGGTCTCGGTGCGAGAGGCGAGCACCACCGGAATCCGCCCGACCAGGGTGGAAACGATCGCCGCCAGCGCCTCCGGCACGTGGCCCGCGCCCATTCCCTCGATCACGACGCCCGCGAAGCCGAGATCGGGCAGGGCGGCGAGCAGCCGTCCGTCGTCGCCGATCCCCATCTTCAGGAGTGCCACGGGGGCCGGCTCGTCCGACAAGGGACCGGTCAGGGTGAGGCTGCGGTGGGATCGCAGGAAAATCCGGGCCTCGCCCTCGATCACGAGCCCGACCGGGCCGGCGAGCGGTGAGCGGAAGGCCGAAGGCAGAGCGGTGTGGGCCTTCTGCACGAGGCGGGCGGCGTGGATCTCGTCATTGAGGACGGCGAGCACGCCCATTCCCCGCGCCGTCGCGCTGCCCGCGACGAGGGTCGCCGCCAGCAGGTTGCCGGGCCCGTCGGCCCCCGCACTTTCCGGCCCGCGCATCGCGCCTGTGACGACGACGGGCTTGTCGCCGGCGACCAAGCTGTCGAGGACGAAGGCCGTCTCCTCGATCGTGTCGGTGCCCTGGATCACCACCGCGCCGTCGAGGTCGCCCGCCAAGCGCCCATTGAGCGTGCGCGCCACGCCGATCAGGTCGTCGAGGGTGAGCCCGGCGCTCGGCCGGCGCAGGGGCGAGAGCGTCTCGATCCGCGCCACCGCGGCGAGCCCCGGCACCGACGCCGCGAGGTCGGCGGCCGTCAGCGTCGGCACGATCCCGCCCTCAAGGCTCCGGGTCATGGTGATCGTCCCGCCGAGGGACAGGAGGAGGATGCGGGGGAGGGGCATGGCGCGTAAGGCTCCGGCGGCCGCAAGGCCGGACGTGGTGCCCGTATCATTCCGGTGTCGATTGTCGAGGAAGCGAAGCGGGAAGAATTGCAATACCGAGATCGGGCGATCACAACGCGGCACACAACCAGGGCGTGATCGCCCGAGGTGCCCGTGCCCCGCTCCCTCACTCTTGCTCTGATCCTGCCGCTCCTGTCCTGGCTCGCCGCAACCGGGCCTGCTTCGGCGCATCGCCCCTACTTCACCGAAGCGCAGGCGATCCTTCTGCCGGACGGTCAAAGGGGCGAGATGCGCATCATCGCCGGAGACGGCATCTTCGTTGCCGACCCTGTGCGTATCGTGATCCTCGATGCAGAGAGCCGGCTGATCGCGCGAGGTCCGCAGACGCGATGGCTCTCGCTCGTCTGCGATGCCCCGCTTCGCTGCCATGGCTACGATCATCTCTCGGGCGAGGTGATCGCGCCGGACGCGACGACATTCGGAAGAGACGGACCGCTCGTGCCGTCCTTCGATGAGCGGGACGACCTCTGGGGCATCGAGGCCGGGGAAGCCTCCTGGGGTGTCAAGGTTCGGCCGGCGACGTGGGCGGAGTGGTTGCCTGCGGAGTGGAGCCAGTGGCGGGATATGCCACTCGGCGGTTACGTCCTTCTTGCGCTGCCCGGTGTCATCGCTGCGATCTGTAGCTTCGGCGTGCACAGGCCGAGGTGGACCCTCGAAGGCGCACTGCTATGGTTCGCAGGTATGCTGCTCAGGCTTTTCGGAGTCGGAGTAGCTGTTGTGATGTTCCTGCTTGGACTCATCATGAGTCCCATGATCCCAAGCATCGTGTTCGGGGCTGCCTTGAGCGCATATCTCTTGGTTTGGATCATTTTGACCCTGATCCGGCGTCGTTTCAAAACGTCCGTGGTTGCCGCCTAACCGGGAGTTCAGCCGCCCGTCACCATGATCTCACCGCGCATCCCCCAGCACCGCCTGCACCAGCGTCAGCACGGCCACGGCGGCCGTATCCGCCCGCAGGATGCGCGGGCCGAGCGACAGCGCGACCGTGTTGGGGCGGGCGACGATCAGCGCGCGTTCTTCGGCGTGGAACCCGCCCTCGGGGCCGACCAGCACGGCGAGCGGCGGCGGGCGCGCCGGATCGGCCGCGCCGCGTAGGGCCGTTACCGGGTCGGTGACAGGCGCATCCTCGTCGCAGAACACGAGCAGGCGATTCGCTTCGAGGGCATCGAGGCAGGCGGGCAGCCGGGCCGGCTCGCCGATCTCCGGCACGGAGAGAATGCCGCACTGCTCGGCCGCCTCGATCGCGTTGGCCTGGAGACGATCGAGCTTGATCCGCTCGCCTTGGGTGAAGCGGGTGAAGACCGGCTGGAGGCGCCCCGCGCCCATCTCCACCGCCTTCTGCGCCATGTAGTCGATGCGGCCCGTCTTCAGCGGCGCGAACAGGTAATGAAGGTCGGCGGGGGCCGGCTGCGGCCGGGTCTGCGCCACCACGCGCAGGTCCGCGCTCTTGCGGCCCTGCGGCACGATCTCGGCGCGCCACTCGCCGTCGCGCCCGTTGAACAGTAGGACGGGTTCGCCCTCCGCGCGGCGCAGCACCGTCAGCAGGTAGTTCGCCTGCGCCCGCTCCAGCGGTAGGACGTGCCCCTCCGCCAGATCCGCTTCGACGAAGAGGCGTGGAGCGGTGAAGTCGTAAGCAGCCATGGTCTCTCGCGGGCAAGCCGGTCTCGTCGCGTGGCGGCCCCGGCCTGTCAATCGGCGGTTCCGACGCTGACTGGTGCAAAAAGAACACGCCTCGAATGTTTCAAGGCGTTTCCCACGCTCCTGGCATTCGGGCGGCGGAAGGCACCATTGGCGCCACAATCCCGTGCGCAGAAGACTGCCGCATCGAAACACTTCAAGCCCCTCTGCCGGGCCCGCGGCGCGAGCCGCCAGGGATTCGGGCCGGATGGGCGCTGCGGGATCGGGGGTACACCCGTCGCGGCATGCGGGGAGAAGGACCGGGCCGAATGTCTGCCAGGATTGTTGCACCGACGAAGACCGCCGCCGCTCTTGTCGGCCTTGTCCTGCTGGCCGGGCCGGCTCTGGCCCAGAGCATGGGCGGGATGCCGCTGCCGTCGATGGATACGCCGGCCGAACCGGCACCCTCGGCCGGCGCGCCGATGAGCGTTCCCGCACCGATGGCTCCGGCCGCGCCGGCCCAGTCCGTGCCGCAGCAGGCGGGCACCGATTGCGGCTCGATCCAGAAAACGCTGATCGAGCGCAAGAACCTCGTGGCCAAGGCCAATTCCGCCTCGAACTCGAAGAAGAAGATGACGCCGCAGGAGGCGTGCTCCCTGTTCGGCCAGCTCCAGGCCAACGGCGCCACCGGCATCAAGTGGATCACCGCCAACAAGGAGTGGTGCTCGATCCCGGATTCCTTCTCGGAAGGCTTCAAGGCCGACCACAACAAGGTCGCGGCGATCCGCACCAAGGTCTGCGGCATCGCCGCCCAGGCCTCGAAGATGGAAGCCCAGGCCAAGACCCAGGCGCAGAACGGCGGCGGCGGCGGTGGTCTGCTCGGCGGTCCCGGCCTGTCGGGCGCCTTCCGCATGCCGCAGGGCGCACTGTAAGTTTTCAGCGCCGCGTCACCGTTGCCCTCTCCGTCCGAGCCCGGCTCCGGCCGCGTCGCCGACGCGGTCGCCGGCCATTGGGCCGACCGGCTCGCGCCGGCCGGGGCGCGGCCGTATCTGCGCCTCGCCCGGATCGAGCGGCCGATCGGCTGGTGGCTGCTGCTGCTGCCGTGCTGGTGGTCGGCGGCACTCGCCGCGACCGCCGCCGGGAATCCCGGCCCCCATCTCGGCCATCTCGTGCTGTTCCTGATCGGCGCGGTGGTGATGCGCGGCGCCGGTTCGACCTACAACGATATCGCCGATCGGAAGCTCGACGCACAGGTCGAGCGCACCCGCTCGCGCCCGCTCCCCTCGGGACAGGTGACGACGAAACAGGCCGCCGCCTTCCTCATGGCGCAGGCGCTGGTCGGCCTCGCGGTGCTGCTGCAATTCAACGCGACCGCGATTCTCGTCGGCATGCTCTCGCTGGCGCCGGTAGCGATCTACCCCTTCATGAAGCGGGTGATGCCGATGCCGCAGGCGGTGCTCGGCCTCGCCTTCGGTTGGGGCGCGCTGATGGGCTGGGTCGCCGTGTTCGGCCGCCTCGATCCGCCGGCCCTGTGGCTCTATGCCGGCACGATCTGTTGGATCGTCGGATACGACACGATCTACGCGGTGCAGGACATCGAGGATGACGAGATCGTCGGCATCCATTCCTCGGCCCGGCTGTTCGGCGCGCGCCTGCGGCTCGCGGTGGGGCTCTGTTACGCGAGCGCCGTCGCCCTGTTCGTGCCGGCGCTGGCCGGCGCCGGGGCCGGCCCGTTGAGCTGGATCGGGCTCGGGCTGTTCGCCGCCCATCTCGCTCGACAGGTTCTGCATCTTTCCGAGCGCGACGGCCTGCGGGCTCTGGCGCTGTTCCGCTCGAACCGCGATGCAGGCCTCATCCTGTTCGCGGGGCTTGCCGCCGACGCGCTGTGGCAGGGTCTGCACTGAACCGGCCGGGGCGAGGGCTCGTCCCCGCGCCATGTCCGCTTCCATGCGGGAGACAGATCCGCACCGACGATCCGATCACCCGGGGCGCCCGTGCCCGGATCCAGGGGCGTCCGCGCGACGCCTGCCCCTATCCGATGAATTCGCCCGAGCGCACGGCGTGGCTCGAGGGCTATGACGGTTCTCCGGCCGAGCGCTCGCCGGACAGGCCGCGCGACAACGGCTGAGGCGGGAAACCGTCTCAGCCGCGGGAGATGATCTCGCTCTCGCCCCGGTGGATGCACGGCCGGGCCGGGAGGCGGGCGGGCTTGCGCCGCACGAGGAAGCGCGGGCGGCGTCCGCTGAGCGCGGCGTGCCGGCGGCGCTGGCGGCCCTTGCCGAGCACGACCGGGCCGAGCTGCTGCGAGACCGGGACGATGGCGCCGTCCTCGCGCAGCAGCATCCGGGCGAGACCGCCCGTGGTCGAGATGTCGCGCCACACCGCCACGACATCCTCCTCCGCGAACGGCCCGAGCCGCATCGTCACCTCGCCCTCGTCATCGACGAGAAGCAGGGAGAAGCGGTCCTCGCCGCAGGCATCGGCCGCATCGTCGGCGAAAGCCATAGCCACACCGACGGGCGTGATGGCGTGGGTCACTCCGAGAAGCGGCAGCGGCGTCACCTGAACCGTGATGCAGGGCGCAGCCGCTTCGTCGTCGATGCCGGGCCGACAGTTCTGATTCATGATCTCGAAAGTCATCATCGGTTCGACGCCCTATCCCGTGTCGCGGTCTCTGTCGGACGCGCTGATCTGACAAGCACAGTGCCGGTCGTCTCCCCCAAGGCGCCTTAAGAGTGAGCGTTAAGCGATCGTGGATCGAGCCCAAGTCTGCCGGATGCTCAACGGACCCTTGCCGGGATTGGTGCAAATGTCGGTAACCGTGCGGGCGAGCCGGTCCGGGCGTGCGGCCGGTACGGCCGCGGCTGCATCACTGCGTTCCGAAATCCGATGGCCACTTTTTCCACCGATGCTCTAAAACGAAAGGGCGTCGGCGCCGTTCAAACGGCATGAGGCCGGCTTTGCACGAACGGCTCCGACCGGATCCATGACCCAGACGACATCCTCTCTCGCGGCGCTGCGGCCCGTGCTGCACGACGCGATCCGGGAGGCCGCCGCGCTCGCGCTGCCCTTCTTCCGCCAGGGGGAGCAGACCAGCGCGCGGGTCTGGTCGAAGGCCGGCGGCTCGCCGGTCACCGAGGCGGACGTCGCCGTGGACACCTTCCTCAAGATCCGCCTGTCGCAGATCGAGCCGCGGGCGGCCTGGCTCTCGGAGGAGACCAGCGACGATCCGGTGCGGCTCGGCCACGACTTCGTCTGGATCGTCGATCCGATCGACGGCACCCGCGCCTTCCTGTCGGGACATCCGGATTGGTCGATCGCGGTAGCCTTGCTGGCCCGGGGCGAGCCGGTGCTCGGCGGCGTCTTCGCCCCCGCGACCGAGCAGTTCTACGAGGCGGTGGCGGGCGAGGGCGCGACCCTCAACGGGGTGCCGATCCGCGTCGCGCCGCAGGCGACGCTGGAGGGCGCGCGCATCACCGGTCCGAAGCCAATGCAGGACCGCCTGCTCGACGGCGCGGCGCGTCTTGGGCTGCGCCCCTCGGTCACGGTCGTCGATCGCGTGCCCTCGCTGGCCCTGCGGCTCGCGCGGGTGGCCGAGGGCCGGATCGATCTTGGCCTCGTCTCCCGGGATGCGCGGGATTGGGATCTCGCCGGCGCGGACCTCATCGTCCGCGAGGCGGGCGGCGTGGTCTGCGATCTCCAGGGCCGGCCGGCGGTCTACAACCGCCCGGAGCCGCGCCACGGCGAGTTGATCGCCGTGCCGCTGCCGCTGCGCGATCCCGCGCTGGCGGCGCTGGACGCCTGATTCTTCACCGAAAAGCCCCGAGCTCCAGGGTCAAAATCCAATCGGCTTGACCGAGTGAGGGATTGCGTTCGACCCGTTGCGGGTCCTGGGACAGTTCGCTTCCAGCGATCGACGAGGCGGAGGCCGACACCCCGTCTGGGCGGTTTTCTGCGGGGCCGCTAACGGTCTGAACGCCCGACGTGTCGGACGCCGTGATCCGGTCGCCCGATATGGACTGCGAAACCGGTGAGGTCCGGTTCGACCCGCTCTGGACGCAGCTCCATCGATGGGATCGCATAATCCCCGCCGTTCTGGGGGCGGAACGGAATGGGCGGCGTCTCGAACAGGGTTCGCATCCGGCCTTTCAGCGCGGTCGCTGTCTCGTCGAACGCCGGCGCGTCGGTCCGGTCGGCGCGATACAGCACGAAGGGCGGCAGCACGTCGTAGCCCGGATAAAACAGCACCCCGTGGTGGATGGGGAAAAGAAGGTCGTCGATCGGCCCGTTGATCCCCCGGGGACCATAGTGGGACGCCCAACCTCCGGCCGTCACGATGAGCATCGCGCGCTTGCCCGCGAGCGTGCCCTCTCCGTAGCGATCGCCCCAGCGCGCCTCGCTGTGTTCGCCGACACCGTAGGCGAAGCCGAATGCGTAGACCCGATCAATCCACCCTTTCAGGATCGCCGGCATGGAGAACCACCAGAGGGGAAATGCCAGGATGAGCGCATCCGCCCAGAGCAGGTCTTCCTGTGCGGCGACGACGTCCTGCGTCAGGCTCCCTGTGACGAAGGCCTCGCCCGACGCCGCGGGCACCTGCAGGCGCGTCGAGGCGGGCAGACGGGGAAAATCGAGCCGGTCGACCTCGGATTTCCAGCCGATCGCATAGAGGTCGGTCACGCGGACCGCGTGACCAGCGGCCCGGAGTTCGGCCACCGCCACATCGCGCAGGGCGTTCGTCAGAGAGGCCGGATCGGGATGGGCGGAGACGACGAGGATCTTCATGCGTGCGGTTCACCGAAGGAAGGAGCCGCGAAGCTAGGCGCAGCCCGATCCATCCGGTAGCTGGGTGGAATGGATAAGATCATGCCGCTCCATGGATAGATCGGGTGTCACACTGGAGCGGATGCGCAGCTTCGTTCGCGTCGCGGAGCGCGGCAGCCTTTCGGCGGTGGCGCGCGAGCAGGGCGTAGGACAATCGACCGTCTCGCGGCACGTGGCGGAACTCGAAGGCGCCCTCGGCGTCACGCTCCTCAACCGGACGACCCGACGCATCACCCTCACCGACGAGGGGCGGCGTTACCACGCCGAGGCGCGCACCATCCTGCGGCTGGTGGACGAGGCGACGGACGGGGCGCGGAGCGCCGGCGAGGGCCTGACCGGTACGATCCGCATCTCCTGCACCGCGGCCCTGGGGGTCCGCCACGTCTGCCGGATGCTCTTCTCCATCCAAGATCGCCATCCGGACATCGTGGTGGATCTCGGCCTGTCTGATGCGCGCATCGACCTTGTGCAGCAGGCGGTCGACGTCGCGATCCGGCTCGGCCCCCTCGCCGACAGCACCATGCAGTGCCGGACCATCGGCCGATCTCGCCGCATCCTGGTGGCATCCCGCGCCTATCTCGCAGAGCGGGGGCGGCCTGAGACGCCCGGCGATCTGGCTGGCCACACCTCGATCCGCATGAGCAACGTCGCCGGAAGTGCGATGCTTTCCCTGCGCGGATCGGATGGCGTGGCGATCCGTATTCCTTTCGATGGCCACCTTCGGGTCGATCACGGCTTGGCGGCCCGCGAGGCTCTGGCCCAAGGACGCGGGATCGCGGCAGCGCATATCTGGCTCGTCGACGATTTGCTGACGGCCGGGATGGTCGAGCAGATCCTGCCCGAGTTCACGCTCGAGCCTGTGCCCCTGTCACTGCTCGTCGTGCCCGGTCGGACGCGTATCAAGCGCGTCCGGATGCTGGTGGATACGCTCGCTGCTTCGCTCGCGATGCTGCCGGGCCTCGTCCGGGAGTGATGTTCGCCTTCGACGATACGCGAGCACCGGATCTGGTGCCGTTCCAGGCCTGAAGCGGAACGTCCGGTTTCGGCCGCGGTGTCAAAGCCCGCTTTCCACCCTCAGCAGCCTCTCGCAAGGTCAAGCTGAAACGGGTTGGGATCCGAGGCTGTTGCTTTGCATCGTATTCCCAAAAGCCGGCCGCCGGCTCTCGGGGCGAGGCTCTACCGCGCGGTATTCACCCAGCGCACGAGGTCGGCGAGGACTTGGCCCAAAGCCGCGTCGAGGCCGGCGGCGGCGCTCTGCGGATCGACCGTCTTCACCGGGACGCGGGCGGTGAAAACGCGGGCGTTGACGACCCGTCCGGTTCCCTCGGCGATCAGCTTGGCCGAGAGGTCCACCACCGCTTCGCCGGTGCCGGAATTGACGTCGAACTCGCGGATCTCGCTGACGAGCTGGTAGTCCGACGGCACCTTGTCGCTGGGCCGCGAGACCGAGCGCAGGCGGCCGGTATTTTCAAGGCTCTGGATCACCCGCGTCTGGATCAGGCGCGGCAGGCGGTCGGCCCACTGGCCGCCGCCGAGGAAAGACAGGGAGCCGCCGGGCTCGCGCACGATGATGCGGTCGGCCTCCATCGGCTGCAGGCCGACGGGCTCGGACACGACGATCGAGCGCGCCGCGCCGCCCGCCCGCGGCTGACCCGGCAGGGCGGCGAGATCGAAGGTGAGCGGCGTGCCGCCGCCGCAGCCGCCGAGGAGCGCGAGCGGCGCGAGAAGGGCGCCCGCCCTCAGGATGCGGCCGGACAGGGGACGACCGGGAAGAGCAGGCGAGAGAGGAAGACGCGTCATACGCTCGGGCACCGTCCGTTCGCTGTCGGGGAGACTGACACCCCCTCTAGCACGCGGGAGCATACGCCAACGCTCAAGCTGCGCCGTGCGTGCCGACACATCGTCCGGAAACCGAACCGCTCAGCGGCCACCGTTGTATTCCGGCAACGATGGTTTGCCGCCGAAAATAACCTGCGATGGGTCGCGCTCCAGGCTGCGGGCCGCCCGGCTGAGGGTGTTGAGGGTGCGCTGGCCGTCGCTCGACAGGGCCTCGACCTCGCGCCGGCTCGTCCCCGACAGGCGGTTGAAGCTCGTCGAGATGTTGGCGGTGCGCTTGTCGAGGTTCTCCGACAGCGCCCGGAACGCCCGGCCGGCGTCGCGCACGGAGATCGCCGCCTCGCGAATCTCGGCGAAGGTACCCGCGCCCTGCTGGCCCGAGGCCGAGCCGAGGAAGCCCTCCGCCCCCTTGAGCACGCCGTCGATCTTGTCGGCGGAGGCGTTGAGCTTGGCGGCGAGGCTGCGGGCGTCGTGCAGCCCGGCCTGGATGTCGCCGCTCGAATTCGCCAGCGCGGTCGAGAAGGTCTCGGCGTTCTCGATCACCCGGTTGAGGCGCTGCCCGTCCACCGACTTGACGAGGCCGGCGATGGAGGGCCCGGCCTCGGCGAGCGTCTTCGAGAAGGACTCGACGTTGGCAAGCGTGCGGTTGATCGCGCCCTCGTTGCCGGCCACGACCTTGTCGAGGCGCTGGAGCACGTCGTCGGCCCGCTGCGCGATCTGCTTGGCGGCGGCCATCATGTCCTGGATGTCGCTCGAATCGGCGAAGATCGTCGGCATCTTGTCGCCCGATCCGGGCGTGAGGGCGGGCGCGTCGGCGCTGCCGCCGGAGAGTGCGATTTGGGAGACGCCGGTCAGCATCGCGGAATCGAGCCGAGCGCGGGTGTCGGCGCGCAGCGGCGTCGAGGGATCGACCTGCACGGTCGCCACGACCCGGCGCGGGTCCTGCGGCAGCAGGCGCACGTCGAGCGCCTCGCCGACCTTGATGCCGTTGAACGACACGGTCGAGCCCTTGGCCAGCCCCCCGACCGAGCCGGAGAACACGATGCGGAGCGCCTGGGTCGCCTGTCCCCGGGAGCCGCCCTGGAGCCAGAACACGAAGCCGAAGGCGGCCAACACGACGCCGATGGTGAAGGCGCCGATCAGGACGTAGTTTGCGCGAGTCTCCATCGGTTCAGCTCTAATCCCGATCCGAGGGGGCGAAGCGGTGCGAAACCGCACCGGGGGCGATCATCGGGGCTTTACGCATGGGCATAGCCGGGCCGCGACGCTTGGCCGGTCTGCGACGCTTGGCCGGTCTGCGACGCTTGGCCGGTCTGCGACGCTTGGTTCGGCGTGGCGATGGCGCGGGCGCGCTTGCCGTGGAAGTAGGAGCGCAGCCAGGGGTGGTTGCTCGCCAGCATCTCCTCGATCGTCCCCTGCGCGATGATCCGGCCGTCGCCCAACGCCGCAATGCGGTCGCAGGCGGTGTAGAGGCTGTCGAGATCGTGCGTCACCATGAAGACGGTCAGGCCGAGCGTCTTCTTCAGGGTCGAGACGAGGTCGTCGAACTCGCCCGCGCCGATCGGATCGAGGCCGGAGGTCGGCTCGTCGAGGAACAGGATCTCCGGGTCCAGCGCCAGCGAGCGGGCGAGCGCCGCCCGCTTGATCATGCCGCCCGACAGCTCCGAGGGGTACTTGTCGGCGGCATCCGGCTTGAGGCCGACCATCTCGATCTTGAGGCGGGCGAACTCGTCGAGCAGGCGCTCGGACAGCTTGAGATGCTCGCGCATCGGCATCTGGATGTTCTGCTTGACGGTGAGCCCCGAGAACAGCGCCCCCTGCTGGAACAGCACGCCCCACCGCTGCTCCAACTGGCGCCGCCGGGTGACCGTGAGCCCGTCCACGTCCTCGCCGAAGATCTCGATCGTGCCGGAGCGCTTCGGTACGAGGCCGAGGATGGTGCGCGTCAGCACCGACTTGCCTTGCCCCGAGGGACCGACGAATCCCAGAATCTCGCCGCGGCGGATGTCGAGGTCGAGCCCCTTCATCACCGTGCGCGGGCCGAAGCCGACCACGAGATCGCGCACGCGAATAATCGCGTCGCTCTGGGCGGCGTTCTGCCCGGCCGGGGAAAGATGAGGGGTGGTCAAGGGGTCCGTCCGAACGTCGTCTGCCCGCGTGCTTTAGGTTTTTGTTTTCGCATCATCTTTTTCCGAAAGCCGGCGGCCACCTTTCGGGATGATGCTTTAGAAATCGATCGCGGCGAAGAAGACCGCGAACAGGCCATCCAGCACGATCACCATGAAGATTGACTTGACGACTGAGGCGGTGACGTGGCGCCCGAGCGACTCCGCCGAGCCCTCGACCGCGAAACCCTCGATCGTCGCGATGATGCCGATCGTCAGCGCCATGAACGGCGCCTTGATGAGCCCGACCGCGAAATGGTGGAACGACACAGCCGCCTGGAGCCGTGCCAGGAAGGCGTCGGTGGTCATGCCGCCATAGATCGCGGCGGTGAGGCCACCGCCCGCGAGCGCGGCGAGCGAGCCGAGGAAGGCCAGGATCGGCAGGCCGATCACAAGGGCGAGAATGCGCGGCAGGATCAGGATTTCGATCGGGTCGAGACCCATCACACGCAGGGCATCGACCTCCTCGCGCATCCGCATCGAGCCGATCTCGGCGGTGAACGCCGAGCCGGAGCGGCCCGCCACCATGATCGAGGTGAGCAGCACCCCGAGTTCGCGCAGGATCAGCAGGCCGATCAGGTTCACGACGAAGCTCTGCGCACCGAAGCGCTGAAGCTGGAAGATGCCCTGCTGCGCGACGATGCCGCCGACCAGGAACGAGATCAGCACGATGATCGGCACGCCGCGGAGCGCCACCTGTTCGAGCTGGTTGACGAGCGCGGCCATGCGGAAGGTCTGCGGCCGGCGCGCGACCCGGCCGCCCGCGGCGACCACCTCGCCGAGGAAGGCGATGCCGGACAGGATCTCGTTGCCGCCGCGCGCGACGCGCTGACCCGTGGCGTCGAGGAAGCGCAGGGCCGGGTTGCGGGTATCCTGCGGTGCCGGTTCGGGCTCGCGCAGGCCCATCTCGCCGAGAAGGATGCGGTGCTCGGGCCGCGCCCCGGCATAGGCCAGCCGCCCGCCCGCCGCCTCGATCTCGGCGCGGGTCCGCTCCAGCACCCAGGCGCCGAGGGTGTCGAGCCGCGCCAAGCCGCTGAGGTCCACCAGCACGGGCTGGTTTCGGCCCTGGGCGGCGATGCGCGCCGAGGCGCTCTCGACCGCCGGACCCTGGTCCGCCGTCCAGCGGCCGTGCAGGATCACGCGGCCGCCGCCCGCATCGAGGTCGGCGCCCGCGGCTTCCGAGATGCCCGAGCCGTCTGCGATCCGCACGCGCCGCTCCCGCTTCCGCTCTAGCCTATTGTTTTTGAATCATCTTCGTCCGAAAGCCGGAGGCTGCCTTTCGGGATGATGCTCTCGGGATCTTGAAACGAATTCCTTACCAAGACGCGTCGAATCCGAATCTTCGGGCTCGCTGCTCCGGCGGGCTCAAGCCGCCTTTCGGGGCTCGGCTAAGAGCGACGACTTTTCGCCCCGCCAAAGGGATGATCTCTTCGGGATCCCGATACCGGGCGCTGGCTATACCTTATGGGGGGAGCCGCCGCCAAATCGGCGGGGATCATGGATGCGTTGCGCCAGCGCCACGAGGACGAGGCCGGCGAGGGCCAGCGGCGCCATCATCAGGAAGGTCGAAGGCCCGCCGAACGAGCGGTAGACCGCGCCGCAGGCCAGCGTCGCCAGCGCCGAGACGAGCGCGGTCGAGGCGCCGACCGTCCCCTGCGCCCGGCCGCGGGCGCCGTCGGGCGCGAAGCCGGAGACCGCCGCCATGATGCCGAGATGGGTCGCGCCGAAGGTGAGGCCGTGCAGCATCTGAAGCGGCAGGAGCACGGCCAGCTCCCCGTCGGCGAGGCTGAGGCCCAGGGCCCGTAGCAGAGCCGCCGCCGCCCCGAGCCCGAGCAGGCGAAACGGGCTGCGCCAGCGCGCGGGAAAGCGGCCGACGAGGGCGAACAGCGCGATCTCGGCCGCGACGCCGACTGCCCAGAGCGCGCCGATCCAGGGCGGCGAGACGCCGTGGCGGGCCCAATCGAGGCTGCCGAAGGCGTAGATCGCCGCATGACTCGCCTGGATCAGCGCCGCCGCGGCGATGGAAAGCCGGAGCACCCGCGGCAGGGGCGGGGCCGCTGCCAGCCCCGAATGCGGCTCGGTGGGCGGTGCGACCTCCTGACCCGAGGCTGCGACCAGGGTCGCGGCGAGCGCGAGCCCGGTGAGCAGCACCGGCACCGCCACCCGGTCGCCGAGTACGCCGAGCAGCGCACCGCCCGCGAGGTTCGCGGCCAGGAAGGCGACCGAGCCGCAAAGGCGGATACGGGCATAGTCGATCCGCTTCGAGCGGCGGGCGGCGGCGAGCGTCAGGTAGTCGATGCTCGGCACCAGCGGGGCTTGCGCCACGGCGTTCACGACGATCAGCGGGACGAGCAAGGCTGCGGCGATGGCGGCGGCGGCCGGCATCAGGGCGTAGCTCAGCGCCAGGGTGAGGCTTCCGGCGACAAGCAGGGTGCGCGGGCGCACGCCGCGGTCGATCAGCCCCGTCAGCGGCCGCGTCGCGACGACCTTGGTGGCGATCGGCAGGGCAACCAGCAGGCCGATCAGCCCGGCATCGAGGCCGAGCGCGCCGAGCCACACGGGCATGAACGGCATGGCGATGCCGATCTCGACGAAGACCACGGCGTAGAGGAGGCCGAGCCGGACGGGATCGGGCTCGCCGGTCGGGGCAGTGCGTGTCACGAGATCGCGGCGAAGCGGGCCGCCCCTTTCGATCGGTCAAAAACATCGCATGGCGGGGCGAAGCGACGGAAAGCGTAAGCCGCCGTTAAAGCGCGCCTGTCAATCTGCCGCCGACCGTCAATCGTCGCGGCACTCCTCGCGGTGGGGCCCGAGTCTTTGCGGGGTGTGATGTCGAGTTCCCGTTCCCTGACGCCTCTGGACGCGTCGCAATACGATGCCATCGAGGATGCCGTCCGGGAAACCGAGCGCGGCCGGTGGTTTTTGACCGAATACGCTCGCCGTAACCGTAATGCCGACACCGAGGTGCTGCTGGACGCGATCCGGCGCATCGAGAACGTCGTCACGACGGATCGGCCGGACGATGTCGGGCGCTTCCGCGGCGACCTGATGGAGATGGCCGATGCCATCGCCCGCACCCGCGCGGAGGTGGCCGCCCTCTCGACCGCCGAGCAGGGTGAGAGCCGTCTCACGGTCGCCTCGGAAGCCCTGGATGCGATCGTGCGCGCCACCGAGCGGGCGACCTCCGACATCCTCAGCGCCGCCGAGGAGGTGCAGGAAGCCGCCTGGACCCTGCGCGAGACCGGAATCGATTCCGAGCTGTGCGACGCCCTCGATCGGCACGCCACCCAGATCTACACAGCCTGCTCGTTCCAGGATCTCACCGCCCAGCGCACGAGCCGCGTGGTGCATACCCTGCGCTACCTCGAGAACCGCATCGCTTCGATGATCGGGATCTGGGGCAGTCCCGAGGACGCGGTGCCCCCGCTCGGCGAGGACGCACCTGTACCGGCCGCCGCCCTCGATCAGAGCGATGTCGATCGCTTCCTCGACATGGAAGGGCCGCCGCCCGCGCCGGTTCTGTCGACCTTGCGGCCGCTGCCGACCGTGGCGCTCGACGATGATCTCGACTTCCTGCCGGCCAGCCCCGAGGCGCCGGAACCGGCGCATGACGAGGAGCCGGCGGAGCGGATCACGACCGGGATGGCGACGCCCGTCGCTGTTCTGGCCAATGAAATCCCGGCGGATCTCTTCGCGTTGGAAATGCCGGAGATCGAAGCCGCATTCGAACCGGAAGCCGTCTCCGCGATCCTCGTTCCGGCTCCGGCCGAGCCGGAGTTCGGGGAGGAGTTCGGCGCGGACGACGCGGACGCGTTCGAGATGATGTCGGATGTCGAAGCGTTCGACGTGGCCGAACCGGCCGCCGAACACACGATTTCGGCAGCCCCCGAAGCGGTCATGCCGCTGGCCGAGCCCCTGATCGTGGCGGCGGTCGAGCCGATGGCGGCCGACGATCTCGCCGCGGCCTTCCCCGATCTCGATACCTTGAGCATCGAGGAAAAGATCGCGCTCTTCGCGTGAGAGAGCGGTTCTGGGGGCGGGCGATGCGGTTCTTCTCGCCGCATCTTTCCGCCTGAAAACCGGCAGCCCGTTTTCCGGCAGATGGCTTATACGGGCCCCGTCATGGCCTTGCATCTTCTGAAATTGTGCGTCGGTCCCTCCTCCATCGAGGAGTTGGAGGCGCGGATCGCACATTATCGGGCGGAGGCCCTACGCCTCGGCCACGAGCCGGAGACGGTCCACGTCACCCGCATGTTCCCCAAGCGCGCGGGGGCCATCGCCGGCGGCGGTTCGATCTATTGGGTGCTGAAGGGGACGCTAACCTGCCGTCAGTCGATTCGCGCCATCGAGCCGATCACGGGAAGCGACGGGATCGACCGCTGCCGCCTCGTGCTCGATCCGGCGGTGACGCCGGTCTCGCCGCGCCCTTGCCGCCCGTTCCAGGGCTGGCGCTATCTCGAAGCGCGTGACGCACCCGCCGACCTCGACCGGGCCAGTGCCGGGGAGGTCGCCGAAATGCCAGAGACCCTGCGGCGGGAATTGGCAGCGTTGGGTTTGATCTGACGCGGCTTTCGCTTGATCCAAGCGGGACGCCTATTGCTCAGCCCGAGCGGCGCTAGGGCCGAGGCCAAATCCGCTATTCCCGAAGGGATCCGTCGGACTTGGAGTGAGGCCGCCCACCTCGTGGCAGCGGCCGATTGGCCTCGCTCCGAATGGGTGCGAGGCCGGGTCGGTCAGGCGGCTTCCTGCAACCGGACGACGGCCGGGGTAACCCCGAGGCGGTCGGCAAGGTGCCAGCGCAGTTCGCGCGGTGAGTGATACTCGTAGGAAGCGTCGATGAGGTGGCTTAGGTCGGCCTGCGGGCTGCGTGCCTGCGTATCGACCAAGCTGCCCACCCGGAATGTCGCCGCGTTGGTGACGGGCGAAATGGCGCCATCCTGGCGCCGGAACTCGAATTTCATTGTTTTTCTTCTTCTCGCACCGGATCCCGCGCCCTCTCGGCGTGGCCGGTGTCGTTTCTGGTTGTTTTGGTCTGGTGATTTTGGCGTCGGCGGCGCCCACCGCGAGACATCCCTGGAAACGCGTTCCGAGAATCTTCGTCCGGTGGGTGCCACTTCGTTGGTTTAGAATGCGCGGTCGGGCCGGTTCAACGCCGGTCCCGAGGCGGCTCAGACGGCCTGCAGGTTGCCGGCCGCGTCCTTGCCGCTGCGCTTGTCGGTCAGGACCTCATAGGACACCTTCTGGCCCTCGACGAGGTTGCGCAGGCCAGCACGCTCGACAGCGGAGATATGAACGAACACGTCCTTGCCGCCGTCATCCGGCTGAATGAAGCCGTAGCCCTTGGTCTCGTTGAACCACTTAACAGTCCCAGTATCCACGAATAGTTCCTTCGTTCTTCACACGCCAAGCGCAAGCATCTGCTCGAAGCGAGCACTTGGCAGCGTCCGCCGATTTTGCGGGATGACAGGCGGGTTGCAATGGCCGAAGCCATCCGCTCCGCCGCGCCCGTCACGACGACATGTAGGCTGACGATGCGGCCTTAACAAGGCGGAACGGAACGCTGCCGCCCCGGAGCCGCGCGCGCGAGGCGGCCGCCGAGCTTGGAAATCGAGCCTGGGGTACTGCCTCCGCCACCCTGTGACAAAGCACGGGGCCGGTGCATATATGATCGTCAATCCAGGCGGTTACGCACCGCTCCAAGGCAGTGCAGTCAGGCGGTTCATGGCGGGCATCTCGGTTTCCCTCGAAGGCGCGAACATCCAGCTCTCGTTCCAGAAGGACGACCAGTCGACGGCGGTGGTCATGGATGCCCGCGCCGCCCGCGCGCTCGTGCGCGCCGTCGGCCAGCTCCTCACCGCGATCGATGACGACGGCGAGGTCGATCTGCCCGATGAGAACGGCGACGAGGAGGTCGCCATGCTCGACGTGACCTCCTCGGCCATCGAGGTGGGCACCGACGAGCAGGGTCAGGCGGTGGTGGCCCTCCAGGCCGGTGCGCTGCCGCCGTTCCAGCTCCGCCTGACCGACGAGGAGGCACGCCACGTCGCCTCCAGCCTCAGCGAGATCCTGGCCGCGCCGCGGGACGTCCGCACCTCTCACGGCGGGCATTGATTGAAGGTTCGCTCCGCTGAAGCGCCGTGCTTTGGCGGAGCGGCGATCCGCCCTTGATAGGGTCAGACGTCCGGCCTGGCGCGGCGGCGACGCGTGCGCTCCGCGCTCGGCAAGGCGTCGGGCACCAGGGTGACGGCGACGGGATTGGGGGTGTGGTCCATGGCCGCACCGGTATAGGCATCGACGCCCATGCCGATGACGCCGCCGGCCAGGACGTTGCCGGCGAACCCTGCGGCCCCGGTGCCGGCCAGCTTGGTGCGCACCGGCACCGTTTGCGGCTGGAATCCGGGCTTCGTGAAGGTCACGTCGAATTCCTCCGAGCGCGGCACATCGAGCGAGCAGGGCGTCGTCGGGCAGTACCGGTTCGTCGTGGTGGCGACGGCGGCGCCGGGCGGCTCGGAGGTGAAGGCGATCAGCTCCGACGTGCCGCGCGTGACGCTTCCGCACGCGGCAAGGCTCACCGCGACGAGCGCGGCGGCCAGTGATTGCTTGAACATGATGTGGTATCCCCCAACCGCCTCTGCGGACGGTAGGGCGGTTGTTGGGCCGGCATCGTCTCAACGCAAGCGTGCGTATGAGGGGAGGCCGGGGGCAGACCGAACGGCCATCGACATGTGATAAAAATGTGATGTCGGGTGACCGCGCCCCGCTCGGCGGGGGCGCGGCCTCGGGATCGGATCAGAGCCGGATGCCGGGATCGGTCGGCCCGCCGGGCAAATAGTCCGGCTCGGAGCCGGGTCCGCGCGGTTCGTCGATGTTCGGATCATCGACGGGGTAGGGCGTGCGCGGTCCGGTCGGGCCGATATCGGGCCGATCGTCGGGCTGCGGCGGCGGTGGAAGATCGCCGGGGATCTGTCCGCCGGGGGTGGGCTCGGGGGTCGGGGCGCCGGGATTGGCCATGAACCGCCTCCTGTCTGGCTTCGGGGATGGCGGTCCAACACATGCCCTTCGGTCCGGTTCCGCTCCTCGTCCGTCTCGTGGGACGTACGGGTGCGGCGGTGTGACGGCGCGGTCATGGTTTCAGGAACCGCGCCGGGAGCGATCGGTTGGCCCGGCAGTCCCCGACATCAATGGAGCGAATCCATGCCCGATATTCGCGAGGCCAAGATCCTCATCGTCGCCACCGACGGTTTCGAGGAAAGCGAGCTGACGGTGCCGCAGGCCAAGCTGAAGGAGGCCGGTGCCACGGTCACCGTGGCGAGCCCGCGATCACGCCAGTCCAAAGAGACCATCCGCGGCTGGGACAAGACCGACTGGGGCAAAGACGTGCCGGTCGATCTCGATCTCGAAAGCGTGAACTACGCCGATTACGATGCGCTGGTTCTGCCGGGCGGGCAGATCAATCCGGACAAGCTGCGCCTCGAGCCGAAGGCGCTCGAAGTGGTCCGGAACTTCCTCACCTCCGGGAAGGTCGTGGCCGCGATCTGTCATGGTCCGTGGCTGCTGATCGAGGCCGGCGCGGCAAAGGGGCGTACGCTCACCTCGTTCGCCTCGATCAAGACCGACGTGATCAACGCGGGCGGCGATTGGCAGGACAAGGCGGTCGTGACCGATGGCGGCATTATCACCAGCCGCAACCCCGGCGACCTCGATGCCTTCTGCGCCAAGATCGTCGAGGAGGTGAAGGAAGGCCGCCACGAGCCGCGACAGCTCGCCGCCTGAACCTCGCCTCGCCAAGGCGACAACGCCGCCGATCCTTGGATCGGCGGCTGTTTTTTTGCCTGATGACGTGCCGCCGTCAGCGCTTGGCGACGGCCTTCTGAATCTTCGGCCGCTCCGAGGCGGCACCGGCCATCAACTTGGCGAGGTGATCCTTGTCGACGCCGCCGCCGAGGGTCGCCGGCATCACGGCCGCCTCCGGTGCTAGGCGCTCGGACTTGCGCGCGGCGATGGAGCCGGTGGTGACGGGATCGGCGAGCGCGGCTACCGGCAGAGCCGGCGATGCAGGTTCGCGTTGGACGCGCATCGCCCAATGGGCGGCTGTGGAAAGGACGGCGATGGCCAGGATCGCCTTGATGCCGCTGGTCAGGAAACGCCGCATGGTCAGGCCCGAAAACTCTGGGAACGCAGCCGGTTCCCCGGCCTGTCCCCAGTATCGCGCAAGATCGTGAACGAACTCTCCCAGGCGTTGCGAGAGAAGCGTGCCGGAGCGGGAAGGCGCGCTTCGCCGATCTCGCCTGCGTCAGGTTCGGTGCGCCACTTCCGCGCGGGCCTTCTCGGCCTCCGGCTCCGCCGCGCCGCGGGTGCGCCACAGGCTGTAGACGACGCCGAGGGTGAGCAGGACCAGGGTGACGACGAGCGAGACCCACGGCGGCAGGTGGACGAGTTCCAGCGTGTCGGCGACCACGATCTTGGTGCCGATGAACAACAGGATGAGGGCGAGCGCCGTCTTCAGGTAGGCGAAGCGGTCCACCATGGCGGCGAGCGCGAAGTAGAGCGCGCGCAGACCCAGGATCGCGAAGATGTTCGAGGTGTAGACGATGAACGGGTCGGTGGTGATGGCGAAGATCGCCGGCACGCTGTCGACGGCGAAGATCACGTCCGCGATGTTGACGAGCACCAAAGCCACGGCGAGCGGCGTCAGCCAGCGCACCATCTTGCCCGTCTTCGGATCGGGCTTGCGGACGATGAAGTGCTGGCCCTCCGGCTTGTCGGTGACGCGCACCCACTTCTTGAGCAGGCGCATGGAAGCGCTGTTCTGGATGTCATGCTCGTCCTCCTCCTTCGAGACGAGCATCTTGATGCCGACATAGATCAGGAACGCGGCAAAGACCGAGAGAACCCAGTGCGCCTGCTGGACCAGGGCCGCGCCGAGCCCGATCATCAGGCCGCGCAGCAGCACCGCCGCGAGGATGCCCCAGACCAGCACCCGGTGCTGGGCCGCCCGCGGCACGCCGAGCGAGGTGAGGATCACCGCGATCACGAAGACGTTGTCCATCGACAGCGACTTCTCGATCACGAGGCCGGTCACGTATTCCTGGGCCGGGTCGAACCCGAGCATCCACCAGATCCAGCCGCCGAAGGCGAGGCCGAGGGTGAAGTAGAAGGCGGTGAGGAGCAGGCTCTCCTTCACGCCGATCTCGTGGTTCTTGTCGCGGTGGAGCAGGCCGAGATCGAAGGCCAGCAGGCCGGCCACCAGGGCGTGGAAGCCGAGCCACATCCAGACGGGCTTGCCGAGCCACTCGTGGGTCAAGAATTCCATCATCATCGCGCGGGACCGGATGCTTCACTTTTGGGAGAGCATCGACTCCGACATCGCGGAAGCGTCTGCCGTCTCCCTCCCGAACGGGCCGCCAATCCGGCGGACGGATGATCTCACCGGGGTTCCGGGAGCATCGCGAGGGGGACGGTGCGCGTTCCGCCAGAGGGGCCCGCAGCCGATGTCGGGCAGTTAGACGCGCGATCGCGTCGAATCAAGGGCAGGGCGATTTTCATCCCGGATGATCGCCTGATGGTGATCATCCGGGTGACTTTGCTGGCCCCCGTCGCCGGCGCCCGCCTCCGCGCGGCGCTCTTGGCGCCGCAAAGCCGCCGAAGCGGCTTCGGGCAATAGCCCCGGATTCTCATCCCTGATCCTCACCGGCAGAGCGGATGTGCTGATTTTCAGCCCGGCCGCGCTTGACAGGGACGGTGTCAGCGGGCCCTGCCGCGGATCATGGACGCGGATCGAGAGCATGGAATCGCCATCGTCGGCGGCGGGCCGGCCGGGCTCGTGGCGGCGGAGGTGCTGGCCGGGGCGGGCTGGCCCGTCACCGTCTACGAGCGCATGCCGTCCGTCGGCCGCAAGCTGCTCATCGCCGGGCGCGGCGGGCTCAACCTGACCCATTCCGAGCCGCTGCCGGACTTCTTGCAGCGTTACGCCCCCGTCGATCCGCGCCTGTCGGCGGCGGTCGAGGCCTATCCGCCGGACGCGCTGCGGGCATGGTGCGAGGGGCTGGGGCAAAAGACCTTCATCGGGTCGAGCGGCCGGGTGTTTCCGGAGAGCTTCAAGGCCTCGCCGCTGCTGCGCGCCTGGCTCACCCGCCTCGATGGCCTGGGCGTCGCGATCCGCACCCGGCACCGGCTCGTCGGCCTGGAGGAGGGGGCGCTGACCTTCGAGACCCCGGAGGGCCCGCTCCGGGTCCGGCCGCAGGCGACGCTGCTCGCGCTCGGCGGGGCGAGCTGGCCGCGGCTCGGATCGGACGGGGCCTGGGTGCCGCTGCTGGAGGGGAGCGGCGTCGCGGTGGCACCCCTCAAGCCCGCCAATGTCGGCTTCCGCGTCGCGTGGTCGGCGCATTTCTCGGGACGCTTCGCGGGCGAGCCGCTCAAGCGCCTGGTCGCGCGCATCGGCGGGGCGAGCGCCCGCGGCGAGGCGGTCGCCACAGGGGACGGCATCGAGGGCGGGGTGATCTATGCGCTCTCGCGGCCGATCCGCGAGGCGGTGGAGCGCGATGGCCTGGCCGAACTCACCCTCGACCTGCGCCCGGATCTCGATGCGGGCGCGCTCCAGGCGCGCCTCGCCCGAAGCCGCCCCGGCGAGAGTCTCTCCACCCGCATGCGCAAGGCGGCCGCGCTGAGCCCCGCCGCCATCGGCCTGTTGCGCGAGGCGCATGCCAACACCCTGCCGACAGCGCCGGATGCGCTGGCGGCGGCGATCAAGGCGGTGCCGCTACGGCTTATCGGGCCGGCCCCGATCGCGCGGGCGATCTCGACGGCGGGCGGCGTCGCTTTCGCTGAACTCGACGCAGGCTTCATGCTGCGGGCGCGGCCCGGCACCTTTCTGGCCGGCGAGATGCTCGATTGGGAGGCGCCGACCGGCGGCTACCTGCTCCAAGCGACCTTCGCCGGCGGCCGTGCGGCGGCGAAGGGGATGTTGGCCTGGCTCGACGGGCAGGGGTGAACCCGGTCCGGTTCAGGGCCGGGCGCAGATCCCGACCATGCCGCTGCTGCCGGCCGCACAGGACGCTTTGGTGTCGCCGTCCAAGGCCGCGGCACCGCCCGTCTGGCAGGTGGCCGAGGCCAGCACCTCGCCCGCATCGCAGGAGAGCGTGCAGCCCGAATCGGTGCAGGCACGCGCCCGCACGACACGGAACGGGGCCGACACCGTCGCCGCGGTCTCACCTTTCGATCCCGGATCGCCCTTGGGGCCGCGCTCGCCCTTCGAGCCCGCTTCACCCTTGAGGCCCTGATCCCCCTTCGGCCCCGGCGCGCCCGGAGGCCCGGCCAGACCCGCTTCGCCCTTTGGCCCGGTCTCGCCTTTGCCCCCCTGCTCGCCCTTCGGCCCCGGATCGCCCTTCGGCCCCGCAGCACCGGGCGGTCCCTGGAGGCCTGCGCTGCCCTGAGGGCCGGCGGGGCCCTGTTCGCCGGCCTTGCCGGCCGGCCCCTCCGGCGCGCAATTGGCGACCACCGCCTCGCGCTCGTTCTCGCCGGCCTTGATCATCGCGACGCAGGTCGCCGGCCGGTAGGGCAGCCGGAACTCGAAGCGCCCGCGCCGGTCCGACAGGACGGAGATGTCGTCGTCGAGGATCACGGTGACGCCGCTCTTGCCCACGCTGCCGCTCATGCGCAGGTCGCCGCCCTCGATGCGCGCGTCCCAGATCTGGATCGGCTGGACCGGCGGACTCGGTGCCTTGGCGCGGGTGCGGGCTGCCCGCGGCTGGGCCTCGCCCTGACCCTGGCCCTGAGCCGCCGCCGGTCCGGCGAGGACGAGGCCCAGCGCGATCAGGATCGGCGAGAGGGTCTGCCAAAAGGCTCGCGAAGTGGCCGGCTTTCGTGCTCCCAGATCGCGCGTCGTCGGCATGCTCGCTCCTCCGATCTTGTTCCGCGCGTCTTCCGGCGCGGCGGAGGGAAGGTTTCGGTTGCCGCCCGGCCAGGGTCAAGCCCGCGGCGCCGTCCACACCCGTCCACATGATCCATCCACAGGCCAAGCGGCTGGAGCGGAATGCTCTTTCTGATTGTGTCCACAGATCCGGCCCACTTGGGGCGAAGCCGGCGCACACCGTGCGGAGACATCCCGCGAAAACCGGAAGCCATCCGCCGGTCGATCCCTTAAGAAGGCCGGCAGAGTGCACGGTCCGCCGACAGCCTGCATGGGCGCGGCCGGCCGAGGCTTGTGACTTTGGCTTGCGACCTTCGAGACCGAACCACCGCCATGCTTCGCCCGCTTCTTGCCGTCCTGTTCCTCCTGTCCACCGCCGCGCAGGCCGACGAGTGCGACGCGCTCGCCGCCCGCATCGCCCATGCGACGGGGGCGAAGAAGGCCGGCCGCCGGGTCGGCCCGAGCATCGACGTCCGGGCCGCGAGCGGGGTCCGGCTCGATCTCACCTGCCGCACCCAGCCCATCGTGCAGGCCTCCTCGGGCGATCCCTCGCCCTCCGCCGAGTTCTTCCGCGAGCTGACGATCGCCTCCGAACTCGTGGTCGGCGAGCCGGCCGCGACCGTGCAACCGATCCTGGCGCGGGCCTACCAGACGGCTCTGCGCGAGGGGCGCAAATCCTTCATCCAGCAGAACGGCTGGTCGGCGAGCTGCTACACCGACAGCGCCGGGGCGCTCCGCACCCTCTGCTCGGTCGGGCGCATCCCGACGGAGTAGAGCCGATACAATCCCCGCTTGATCCAAGCGGAGACTGTATCGGCAAGTCCGCGCGACGCCTGAGCGAGGTCCAAATCCGCCATCCCGCAGGGATCGATCGGATTTGGTATGACAGCGGGCACGGCCTTGCGACCGCCTGGCCGTCTTCCCGGTCGTTCCCGCTTGAACGAAGCGCGCGCCCGCGCCAATGCGGAGGGCAAGGATCCGCCGCAAGGATCCGTCGCAAGAACATCGATCCCAGGGCATTTGGTGAGGAAGCGCGCGATGGCCGAACCGATCGTCAATCACCTGTTCGGCCTCGTGCGCACCCATTGCCCGGCCGATCCGGGCGCCAAGGTCTTCATCGAGACCTCGGAGGGCGCGCGCTATACCTATGCCGACCTTCTGGCTCGCTCCGGCGCCTATGCCAGCGCGCTCCAGGCCCTTGGCGTGAAGCCCGGCGACCGGGTTGCGGTGCAGGTCGAGAAGAGCGCCGAGGTGATCTTCCTCTATCTCGGCGCGGTGCGGGCGGGGGCGGTCTTCCTGCCGCTCAACACCGCTTACACGGGACCCGAGGTCGCCTACTTCCTCGGTGATGCCGAGCCGGCCCTGTTCGTCTGCGATCCCGCCCGTGAGGCCGAATTGTCGGCGGTCGCCCGGGAGGCCGGGGTGAAGCAGGTCCGCACCCTCGACGCATCCGGGTGCGGCAGCATGAGTGAGGCCGCCGATGCGGCGAGCCCGGACTTCGCGGACGTGCCCCGCGGGGCCGACGACCTCGCGGCGATCCTCTACACCTCGGGCACGACCGGGCGCTCCAAGGGCGCCATGCTGAGCCATGACAACCTCGCCTCCAACGCGCTCACGCTGGCGCAGTATTGGCACTTCACCGAGCGCGACGTTCTGATCCATGCCCTGCCGGTGTTTCACACCCACGGGCTGTTCGTGGCCACCAACATCGTGCTCGCCACCGGCGGCACGATGCTGTTCCTGCCCCGGCTCGATGCGAAGAAGATCCTCGAATTGATGCCGCGGGCCACCGCGATGATGGGGGTGCCGACCTTCTACACGCGGCTGCTCAAGGAGCCCGGCCTCACCCGCGAGGCGGCGGCCCCTATGCGCCTGTTCGTGTCGGGCTCCGCGCCGCTGCTCGCCGAGACGCACCGGGAATGGGCGCAGCGTACCGGCCACGCCATCCTCGAACGCTACGGCATGACCGAGACCAACATGAACACCTCGAACCCCTACGAGGGCGCGCGGCGGGCCGGCACGGTCGGCTTTCCGCTGCCGGGGGTGACCCTGCGCGTGGTCGATCCCGAAACCGGCGCGCCCCTTGGGCCCGAGGAAGTCGGGATGATCGAGGTGAAGGGCCCCAACGTGTTCCAGGGCTACTGGCGCATGCCGGAGAAGACCGCCGCCGAGCTGAAGGTGGACGGCTTCTTCATCACCGGCGATCTCGGCAAGATCGACCGCGACGGCTACGTCCACATCGTCGGCCGCGGCAAGGACCTCATCATCACCGGCGGCTACAACGTCTACCCGAAGGAGATCGAGGTCGAGATCGACGCGCTGCCCGGCGTCGTCGAATCGGCGGTGATCGGTCTGGCCCATCCCGATTTCGGCGAGGGCGTCACGGCGGTGGTGGTGCCGGGTGAGGGCGCGCCCGACGAGGCGGCGGTCCTCGCCGCGCTGGAAGGGCGGCTGGCCAAGTACAAGTGGCCCAAGCGGGTGCTGTTCGCAGCCGAACTGCCGCGCAACGCCATGGGCAAGGTGCAGAAGAACCTTTTGCGCGAGACCCACGCCGACCTCTACCGCGGCTGACGCCGTCGCCCGCGCGCGTCGGCGGGTTCTCCTGTCAGGACCCGTCGAGAGTGCCGCGCGCTGGCGCTCTCAAGCCTGTGATGCGATGCTGGCGGTGACCGGTGTTATGAGCCCGCCCATGCTCCGGGGGGCCTGCGTCCCGGTGGCGTGGACGCGATGGCGGTCCATGTATTTTCAGTCTTGAACCCTCGGAGTTTCGTCCGAACGTGACCAAGAGTGCCGAGCAGGACCGGATCGAGGCTGAACTGGTCCGCGTTTCCAAAAGCTCCGACCCGTTCGCCGCCGCCGTCAAGGCGACGCGGATGCCGATGCTGATCACCGACCCGCACCGGCCCGACAACCCGATCGTCTTCGTCAACGGAGCTTTCAGCAAGCTCACGGGCTACAGCCGCGAAGAGATCCTGGGGCGCAACTGCCGCTTCCTGCAGGGGCCGGAGACGGATCCGCGCGACGTCGCCCGGATCCGTGACGCCATCGAGCGGCGCGTGCCCGTCGAGATCGACCTTCTCAACCACAAGAAGAGCGGTGAGGTCTTCTGGAATCGCCTGCTGATCTCGCCGGTCTTCGACGACGAGGGGCAACTCACCTACTTCTTCGCCTCGCAGTTCGACGTGACCCTGGAGCGCGACCGGATGGTCCGGCTCCAGCGCGACCGCGACGCCCTGGAGCAGGAGGTCGAGCGCCGCAACGACGACCTCACCCGTAGCGAGCACCGCCTCGAATTCATGCTGGCCGCCGGCCGGCTCGGTGCCTGGTCCCTCGATCTCGCCGAGCGCCGGCTCGTCGCCTCCGACCTGTGCAAAGAGAATTTCGGGCGCCCGCTCGGCGAGCCCTTCAGCTACGACGACCTCGTCGAGGCGGTGGTGCCGGAGGATCGCGAGCGGATGCAGGCCGCGATGCAGGCGGCCATCGACCGTCGGAGCGATTACGACGTCGAGCACCGTGTCACGGCATCCGGCGGCGAGGTGCGCTGGGTGCAGTTGCGCGGCCGGGCCTATTACCGGGCCGACGGAGCGCCGCATTCCATGGCCGGCATCTCGCTGGACGTGACCGACCGCAAGCGGGCCGACGAGCAGCGCAGCCTGCTCGCCGCCGAGATGAAGCACCGGGTGAAGAACTCGATCGCCACGGTCCAATCCATCGCCCACCAGACCCTGCGCAACGCCGCCTCGCTCGACGACGCCCGCCGGACGCTGGACGCGCGCCTCAATTCGCTCGCCACCGCCCACGACATCCTCACCTCGGAAGCCACCGCCGGGGCGACCCTCGCCGAGGCGGTGGAGAGCGCCCTGCAGCCGTTCCGGGTCAGCCCGCGCAACCGCATCCGCTTCGGCGGGCCGGAGGTGCGCCTCACCTCCCGCCTGACGCTGGCCGTGGTGATGGCGCTGCACGAACTCGCCACCAACGCCGTGAAGTATGGCGGCCTCTCGAACAATTCGGGCCGCATCATCCTCAACTGGGACGTCGAGGGTCATGCGTCCAAGCGCCTGCTGATGCGCTGGGAGGAATTCGACGGTCCGCCGGTCGAGAAGCCGTCGCGGATCGGGTTCGGCACGCGCATGATCGAGCGGGTCCTGGCGGCCGAGTTCGGCGGCGAGGCCAAAATCGACTACCGCAGCCGCGGCCTCGTCCTCACGCTCGAGGCGCCGCTGCCCGAGCGCGAGGTCGCCTGAGGGGCACGCGCGCCGAAGCCGTCTCCCGTCCCGGCGTTTCCGGTGGATGCGCGGCGGTTCGAGGGAACGGCCAAGCCTGATCCGGGGTTGAACGGCGTCTCATCCAGGCGCTTGCGCCCGACCCCGCGAATCATGCCGTCCTCCCCCCAGACTCCGCCCCGCCTGCCCGCGGAAGGCACGGCCTCCGTGCTCTGGACCCTGATGATGGGTGCGGCGCTGGTCGCGCTCGCCGCCGCGTCCCGGCGCCGGCCCGACGCGGACGACGAGCCTGCGGCCGAGGAGGCCAAGGAGCGCAACGGCGGCGCCCATTCCCACGAGGGGCGCTCCGCCCGCTGGGTCGCGGCGACGCAAGCCGATCGGGGGCGCGCCGCCGACCATCCCGGCGAGATCCCGTCGCCCGGCTGGTGGGATATCGCCACGCGGGTCTACCTCGAATTCAACAAGGACCGGGTGCTCTCGGTCGCGGCGGGCGTGACCTTCTACACCCTGCTCTCGCTGTTCCCGGCGATTGCCGCGCTCGTCACCTGCTACGGGCTCGTGGCCGACGTGAACACGATCAACGTCCACCTTTCCACCCTGCACGGCGTGCTGCCGGAGAGCGCCACCGAGATCATCGGCGAGCAGGTGAAGCGCATCGCCACCAAGGGGGGCGGTGCGCTGGGCTTCACCTTCTTCACCAGCCTGACCTTGTCGCTGTGGAGCGCCAACGCCGCGATGAAGGCGATGTTCGATGCGCTCAATGTCGTCTACGAGGAGGAGGAGAAGCGCAATTTCTTCTGGCTCAACGTCCGCTCGCTTACCTTCACCGCGGGTGCGCTGCTCTTCACCATCCTGGCGCTGATCTCGATCGTCGTACTGCCGGTGGTGTTCAACTTCCTCGGCCTCGGCGACGGAGCCCGCCTCATCGCCATGGCGCGCTGGCCGGTGCTGCTCCTCGTCCTGCTCGGCGGGCTGGCCGTGCTCTATCGCTACGGCCCGAGCCGGGAGCGGGCGCGTTGGCGCTGGGTCGGCGCCGGCAGCGTGGTGGCGGGCCTGCTCTGGCTCATCGCCTCGATCATGTTCTCCTGGTACGTCGCCAACTTCGGCAACTACAACGAGACCTACGGCTCGCTTGGCGCCGTGATCGGCTTCATGACCTGGATCTGGATCTCGGCGACGATCGTGCTGCTGGGCGGCGAGATCAACGCCGAGATCGAGCACCAGACCGCCCGCGATTCGACCACGAGTCCGCAGAAGCCGCTGGGGCAGCGGGGTGCGCGCATGGCCGACACCGTGGGTGCGGCGGCCTGAGGCGAACAACGCATCATCCGTTCTTGCGCGGGAGGGTCGCACTCGTGACAAGCGGTGCCCGGCACCATCTTGCCAAACGAGAAAAGCACCGGAGGAACGCGACATGGCCGGATCCGACGTCATCGGCACAGATCCCGAGATCCGCACGGAAGAGGAATGGCGCGCGGCGCTGACGCCGGAGCAGTACCGCGTGCTGCGCGAGCACGGCACCGAACGGGCCGGCACGAGCGGCCTCAACGCCGAGAAGCGCCCCGGCACGTTCGTCTGCGCCGGCTGCGGCGCTCCGCTGTTCGAGAGCGGCACCAAGTACGAGTCGGGCAGCGGCTGGCCGAGCTTCTTCGCGCCGCTCGACGAGGCGGTGGAGACGACGGTCGACCGCAGCCACTGGATGACCCGCACCGAGGTGCATTGCGCCCGCTGCAAGGGCCATCTCGGCCACGTCTTCGAGGATGGGCCGGCCCCGACGGGCCTGCGCTACTGCATGAACGGCGTCGCCCTCGGCTTCGAACCCGAGGGCTGAATTCATGGGATCGACCCGATGAATTCCACGCCTTTTCGGCCTCCAGGCTTGCCGCGTGGTTGTTTCGGGCCCATCACTTCGCCATGAAGGTCCATGTGAAGAACAGGTTAACGCCCCGGTCTTCGCGGACCGCCCATGTCCAATACGGTGGGCGGCAGCCGATCCCGTTCGGGATCGGCGCCCCGAAGGCCGAGTGTCCGGGGGCGGTCCCGGACCGGTGCGTGCCGACCCGCGGAGGGAAGTGAATGAGTGTCGTTCGCCGGTTTCTCGTGGCGCCCTCTCTGGTCCGTCTCTTGCGGAAGGAGCGGGGCGGGTCCCGCGTCACCGAAGGCTACTTCGCGCCGCAGGCCGGGCGGACCTCGTTCGTGCGGCTGCAGGGCACCAACTGCTTCCTCGTGCTGATGACCGGCGCCGAGGGGGCGATGGCCGAGGAGCGCACCGAAGTGCCGCGCGCCCACGGCGACGCCCTCCTCGACGTCTGCCAGGGCCGGGCGGTCTACGAGCGCACCACGGTCTCGCTCGGTGGTTCGGTCGAGGCGCTGGTCGATCGCTACGTGCGTCCGTCGGGCCTCGACATCGTCAGCCTCGTCTTCTCCGATGCCGCCGCCGCGCAGGGTTTCACGCCGCCGGTCTGGTTCGGCGCCGAAGTGACGACGGACAAGGCCTATGACGGCCAGTCGATCGCGATCACCGGCGTTCCGAATCCGGGCGACATCCCCCTGAGCAACGCTGCCCTCGATGCGGTGCTCGACCTGATCGAGCCGCGCTTCGGCTCCAATCGTCCGCCCTTCACCCCGTCGAAGCCCGTGTCGCCCCCGCGCGACGCTCCGGCGCGTCCGTCCGAGCCGCCGAAGCCCGCGCCGATTCCGGAGGCGCTCCTCGCGGCGGCGGTGGCGGAGCCGGCTACGCCTTCCGAGACCAAGTCTGAGGAGCAGCCTCAGGCCTCCGAAGAGCCTCTCCCGGCCGCTGCCGAACCGACGCCCGAAGCCTCCAAGGCCGAGGAGCTTGCACCCGCCGAAGCACCGGCGCCCGAGCCGGCCGCTATCGAAGAGCCTGCACCGACGGAGGCCGCCAGGCCCGAGGAGGCTCAGCCCGCGGCCGAGACCGCCGAGGGGCAGAAGCCTGCCGCCGAGTCCGGCGAGCGGTTGCCGCCGGATGCGCGCATCGACGACGTGATCGAGAGCCTCTCGAAGGCGCTCGGCGCCGCGATCCGCAACCCGCAGGAGCCGGGCCGCGACGAGGAAGTGACCGAGGCGTTCGAACGCTGGCAGGTTCGGCCCCGCCGCACGCAGCAGACCTGACCGGCTCCGGCCGGGTCGAAGGATTTTTGGAACGCCGGCTCCCGCAAGGGGCCGGCGTTCTTCGTTGCAGGGCCTCGAATGACGGAAGCTTGTCTGCGAGGCGGAGCGGAACGCCCCCGTTCGTCACCGACCCTGGGGCGAGGATCTTGGGGCGAGGATCTTGGGGCGAGGATCTTGGGGCGAGGATCTTGGGGATGGCGAGGCGGTCGGCCGGAACCGGCAAGGGCGACGCTTCGTTGGCTGGCATCCGGTTGCAACCTGTCGGGTGAAGCACCGGCAAGTGTTCATTCCCAAAGAGGAATCGCCGCCATGAGACGTTTCGCCATTGCTGCCGCGGGGCTGATGCTCTGCCTCCTGCCGATCGCCGGTGAGGCTCAGGCCCAGGGCATTCCCGGCGGGATGCGTCGCGGCGCGGCCGAGGGGGATCGCGTCGCCGGTCCGATCGGCGGAATCGTGGGTGGCGCCGTCGGCGGTGCCGTGGGCGGCGTGAACGGCGTGCTCGGCATCGATCCCGGCCGGCGCGCCTACCGCACCCGGATGCGCTCGAACCGCCATGACCATCACCGCCGTCACCATCATCGCCACCACCGCCACCGCTGAGTGCGCGTGGACATGCGCGGGGGAGCGGTCTGTCTCCGCCGCGCCTGTCGGCGCACCCAGGCATCCTCGCTCAGCAGGGCGAGGCCCGAGGCGACGATGATGCCGGCGCCGAGCATCGTCCAGGCGCTCGGCACGTCTCCGAACAGCAGGTAGCCGAGCAGCACCGACCACAGGATCTGCGTGTAGATGAAGGGTGCGAGCAGGCTTGCCGGTGCCCGCGCATGGGCCAGCACCAGCAGCCAGTGGCCGATCGTGCCGAACAGCCCGACCGCGATCAGCAGCGCCCAGACCGTGCCCGAGGCCGGTGCCGTCCAGATCCACGGGAGGAGAGGGCTCATCACCGCGAGCCCGCCGAGCCCGGTGTAGAACACCGTCGTGGCCGTCGAATCGTGGGCGGCGAGCTTGCGCGTCACGATCACGTAGACCGCGTAGCAGAGCATCGCGCCGAGGCTGAACAGGATCGCCGGTTTGGCCGCCAGCGCGTCCGGCCGCACGATGACGAGGACGCCGACGAAGCCCGTCGCCACCGCCGCGAGCCGCATCCGCGACGACCATTCGCCCAGCATGGGCCCTGCGAGCAGCGCGACGGTCAGCGGCGCGGCGAACTGGATCGAGATCGTCTCGGCGAGTTGGAGCGAGCGTAGCGCCAGGAAGTTGCAGGCGGTGGAGCCGAACAGCAGCAGCGAGCGCAGGATCTGGAGCGGCAGGCGCCGCGAGTGGGCCACGCCCGGCCGTGTCACCGGATTGATCAAGGCGGTCACCAGCGCGACGTTGACCGCGTAGCGCATGAAGGTGGTGAGCAGCGGATCGACGCCCGCGCCCGCCAGCACCTTGCCCGTGGCATCGAGGCTGGCGAAGAACACCGGCGCGACGCACATCAGGGCGATGCCGACGAGGCGACGCGGATCGCGGGCGGGCGTCGGTGCCGCCGCGGGCTGTCTCACGGTCACGTCGGTTCCTTTGTCGCGCGGTGGCGGACGAGTCCGAGCGGGTCTCAAATCCAGCCGGGTCGCCGCCGGAAGGCGCCCGCCACCAGCCACGCCAGGAGGTTGCCGAGCGACAGGGCGACCAGGATCGGAATGCTCTCCCCCGGCTCGATGGGATCGGTCAACTGCACCAGACGCACGGCCGCCAACGCCGTCACGAGGTTCTGCGTCGCGAACAGGAGCCAGCGCCGCCGCGTGACGGCGGCGGCCAATGCACCGGCCAGCAGCACGACGGTGAAGACTTCGCCGCCGGCCGGTTGGTAAAGGAACATCCCGCCGACGAGCAGAGCGTCCAGGAAAACCAGAGCCGGCAGCGCGAGAAGTGCCGGAATCCCTCGCATCCAGCCTCCTTCCCGCTCGCCCCGCGGAAACCGTATCACGCCGCCGGTGCTTGGCCGCATGCCGAGAAAGGCGTGTTCGGCCGCAGATCATACGAAGACGGGACGGAGGCCGCTCCGCTGTCGTTCACCCTCGCGCGCCCGGCTCGTGGATCGGGCAGCCGTTATGCGCGGCCCGGAAGCCTGCGGAGGTTGGGTAGACGGCCCGGCGCGCGCGCATGATCGCGCCGAGAGGCCGGTGCGCGGCGAGCGCGTGCCAGGGATTGAAGGCGAGCCCGTCGTCGATCTGCCTCACCTTCTCCTCGCTCCACGCGTCCTGCCGCGGGACGATGAGTCGAGCTACGGCGACATAGGGGCTCGCCTCCTCGGGCCAGGGCCTCGCGGCATCCTCGACCGGCATCGTTTCTTCGTCGGTGCGCAGTTGTGCACGCAGCTCCCACACGCCCTCGTTCTCGGCGAAGAAGGCGGTCACCGCCTCACGCAGGCCGTTGGGCCGGCCGTTGACGTTGAGGCTCGCGCCCGTCAGCGCCGTCAGTTCGGGCGAGGCCGGTGCGACCGCGACCTTGGCGACGTAGGCGCCCCAGCGCAGCGGAACCTGGCTGTAGAACGTCTCGCCGAGGATGTGCGTCTCGGGCTGGCCGCCCATCGCGATCAGGGTCGGGCTCCGGGTGCCGAGGCCTTCGAGCACCGATTCGACGCCGCGCAGGACCGCCGAGAACGCCTTCTTGAAGACTTGCGGCGTGTCGGTGGTCGCGGCCAGGAGCTTCAGGCTCTTGAGGAAGGCCGCGTCGTCCGGCGCCGTGAAGGCCGGGGCGTTGGCCATCACGAAATCTTGGCTCAGGCCCTCAGCCCCCTCCAGGCGTTCGCCCTCGACGCCGACGACCTTCAGCGCGAGGCCGCGCGGGGTCGAGACGCTGTCGTCGAGGATGTCGCCGGGATTGGTGGAGAAGCGAAGCAAAGCCTCGTAGGCGCTGGGCTTCTCGAACAGCCCTTGGGCCAGTTCGGGCGGCAGCCCCGGCAGGATCTCGAGCCGACCGGTGAGAAGGCCGTGCGCCTTGGCATGAACGCCCCGCACCGCCCGGCCGTAATCCTTGAACGTGGTCTCCTGGATTTTCGCGAAAGTCGCGAGCATCTGCGCGTGGATGTCGGCCTCGTCGGTGCGGGGCTGTTCGACGGATGGATGATAGGGAATCGGGCTTCCAGGGCTCACGTCCGGCCTCGTGGTGGATCTGCCGGCCCTGACAGGGTCGGTCTGGATCCAAACCGAGGCCGGTCGCGGCTGTTCAGAGCCAGCCGGTCACGCCTGCGCGACCGGGCCGTCGAGGGGCGCCAGCCGGGGAGCGGGCGCGCGCGCTGCGGAGGCGCCGCGTCTCCGGCGCCGGCCGAGCCGCCGGGCGAGGCCCGGCAGATCGACGGGGTCCGCGCCGGACGCGGCAGGGCCGAACACCTGCCGGTCGAGGGCGGCGAGGTCGCGTGCCAGATCCGGCTCCGCCTGCCAGAGCGCGGCGAGATCCGGCTGCGCCTGCGCGGCACGGCCGAGCACCGTCCGAAAAGTCGACGCGTCGCCCGCGGCCGCCGCCAGCCGCAGGGCACGGGCGTGACCGCGGTCGAGTTGCAGCCAGCCCGGACCGGTGCGGAAGCCGATCAGCGCGAGCCCAAGGCCGAAAGCGGCGAGCGCCGCCGCGGCCAGCGCGGACCAGGCGGCGGGCCCCGCTTCCTTGAGATCCTCCGCCCAGTCGGCGAGACCGCCGCCGATCTGGCGGGCGGGAATCTCGGTCTCGCGCAGGGTGCGCGTGAGCGTGTCGAACCAAGGGATCTTGATCGCGTCGAGCGGGATCACCTCGGCCACGCCCTTCTTGATGTCCCACTGGTAGGTCGCCCGCGCCACCGGGCCGGAGGGCGTGATGATCGTCTCGCGTTTCACCGGGCCGGCAAAGGTGATGATGCCGCGGGTGCGCATCACGGGGCGCGGCGGCAGCCCTTCGGCGAGCATGCCCTGCGCCTCCAGCGTGACGATCCGGCGTGCGGTCTCGCCCTGGTTCAGCGTCTCGGGGTCGGGGTCCCAGGAATCGGTGATCGCCACGTCCCGCGCCGGCAGCCACCACGGTTCCGCCGCATCGGGGCCGCCGCTCGCGCCCGTCCAGGCCGCCACGGGGAAGGGGACGGGCTCGGAGCGCACATCGATCTGCTTGCGCTCGCCGTTGTCATTGATCGTCAGGCGGTGGATGAACGGCTCAATGGTGAAGGTCCCGGTATGCTGGGGGAAGACTGCGATCGTGCGCTCGAATTCCAGCGCCATCTGCCCGTCGGGCATCCGCGTGCGGCCCCAGTTGTCGCGGCCGAGCTGGGTCCAGGAGAAGTTGACGAGTGCGGGCTGGCGCACCTCCTCCAGCAGAATCTGCGTGCGGTAGACCCCGCGCAGGCGCAGCAGCACCATCTCGCGGGCATAGGGCTGCGCGCCGTTCGGGAGATCGGGCGTCACGGTGAGGGTGAGGTCGCCGGGCTCGATGGCGTGGGCGGGGGCGGCCAAGGCCAGCAGGATGAGGAGGAGGGTCGCGAGCGTTCCCCTCTCCCCTCTTCGGGAGAGGAGGGCCCGCCTGAACGAGTCGAAAAAAGTTACCACGGGTTGCTGCCTCCCGGGATGGCGGTGCCGGCCTCGATGCGGCGGGCCTGCTCGGCCTTGAGGCGCAGCTTCAGGTAGCGGCCGGGCTCGTCCGGCAGGGTTTGAAGCCAGAGCCGGTCGGGGTGGATCTCGTGCGCCTCGAAACTCTTGGTGACCCGGCGCGCCTCGCGCTCGGGCGCGGCGGCGACCATGGCCGAGCCGGCGCCCTGGCGTCCGCGGCCGGCGGCGTCGCTCGCCGAGCCGCGGGCCTGCCCCTTGCCGGAATCGAGCGCCTGCTGCTCGGCCTTGCCGCGGCGGGCCACCGGGCTCGTACCCGGCAGCGAGGCGGAGGAGCCGCCTTCCTTGTTGCCGGCCAGACCCTCGCCGCTGGCGGTGGCGCGGATGTCGTCGTTCTGGTCCTGATTGGCGGTGTTGTTGTAGCGGGCGCCGTACTGCGCCGAGGCGTTGGCGATGCCGCCGCCCTTGCCGCGGTCGATCTCCTCTTCCAGGGCCTTGGCGATCAACGAGCGGTTGGCCTGCGCGTCGGCGTCGCGCGGGTTGTAGGTCAGCGCCTCGTCGTAGGCCTCGAGCGCACCTTGCAGGTCGCCGGAGCGGGCGAGCGCGTTGCCGAGGTTGTAGGCGCCGCGCTTGCCCTGCGCCCGGAACAACGGAATCGCCTCACTGTGGCGCCCGGCCTCGTAGAGGGCGGCGGCGCGCCATGCGGGGGTGTCGAACACCTGAACGGCCGCGCCGGGCAGACCGGCCGCCATCAGGAAGCGGCCCAGCGTCGTGCGCGGCTCCGACACGAGCAGCAATCCGAGGAGGCCGCCGCCCGCGAGCGCAAGCCCGGCGATGCGCGCGAGCCGCCGCCAGTTGCGCGGGAAGGCGACGGGCAGCATCCGCCGCAGCGAGGTCGATCGAGCGAAGGGGCGGGGCGAGAAGGACGCCAGCATCACGCGCTCCGTCGGAACAGGAGGAGGGCGGGCAGAAGCGCCAGCAGCAGCAGCCAGCGGCCGAGATCGGCGAAGGCGAGCACGCCGTAGCCGTTCGCGGCGAGGTGCTGGGCGGTCGAGGCGCCGACACGGTCGAGCACCGCCTCGGAGCCATCGATGTCGGCGGCCCGGCCGCCGCCCGCGCTCGCGAGCCGGTCGAGGGCGGTCCGGTCGGGGCGCGGCGCGCCGGGTGGCAGCGCCTTGCCCGCGGGCACGAACAGGGCGTGGAGCTGCCAGCCCTTGTCCCGGATCGCGGCGGCCTCGCGCTCGGCCGCCTGACCGATCCCGTCGCCGTCGGAGATGAGCACGACGTCGGCGGCGACGACGTTGGCCTCGGCCAGCGTCCGGCGGGCCAGCGCCAGCCCGCGTTCCGGGTGGCTGCCCCGGTCGGGCACGGTGTCGGCATCGAGGGCGAACAGGGTGGTGGCGAGGCTCTCGCGGTCGTTGGTCGGCGACAGCGCGGTATAGGCGTCGCCCGCATAGACGATCAGCGCCAGCGAGCGGGTGCCCGCGGCCTCCGCCACCGCTTCCGCCGCCTGCCGCGCTTCCTTGAAGCGCCCGCCCTCGGTGACCGAGCGGGAGAGGTCGAGCACGATCACCGTGGCGTCGAGGTTGCGGAAGGTCGAGGCCTCCGGGCGCTCGATGGCCGGGCCGGTGAGCGCCAGCGCCAGGATGCCGGCGGCGAGCGCGGCGGCGATGTTGGCTTGCCGCCGCCCGCCCAGCACCGCGCCGCGGCGGGCGAACAGCGCCATCAGGTGCGGATCGACCGCCTTGCTCCAGTCGCCCAGCGGTGCCGAGCGCCACGCCGCCCGCAATGCGAGCAGAGCCACGACGGGAATCGCCAGGAACCAGAGCGGGCGCAGGAGGGTGAGGGATTCGATCATGCGATTCCCGATCAGATCCTGCGCCGCGTCGCCAGGAGCCCGCAGGCGCAGAGGAAGGCGAGCGCCGCCGGCCAGGGCCAGAGGTCGCGCCGCAGGGGCAGCGGCGGTGCCTTGGCGCGTCCGCCCTCCAACTCGTCGATGGCGTTGGCCACGCTTTCCAGATCGTCGGTGGTCTTCACGCGGAACGCCCGGCCGCCGCTGGTCTCGGCCATGGCCCGCAGGGTCTCGACATCGACCACATCCTGCTCGTTGTCGGGGTTGTCGGCCATGTCGATCGGCCCGAGCGCGATGGTGTAGACGCGCACGCCGAGATCCTTTGCCAGCGCCGCCACGTCCTTGGGTGCGGTCTGGCCGGCATTGTTGGCCCCGTCCGAGAGCAGCACCACGACCTTGTCGCGGGAGGGGGGCGGCCCTTCGCCGTCGGCCGCCGCGACCTGGGCCGGGGCGAGGCGCTTGAGCGCGAGGCCGAGCCCGTCGCCGATGCCGGTGGAGCGCCCGACGAGGCCGATGGTCGCCTCCTCCAGGGTGCGGGCGACGGTGGCGGTGTCGAAGGTGGGGGCTGCGGCGACGTAGGCCTGATCGGCGAACTCGACGAGGCCGATGCGGTCGCCGGCCCGGCGGCGGATGAACTCGGCGCCGACGCGCTTCACCGCCGCGAGCCGGCTGACCGTTTCACCGTCCAGCGAGAAATCCTTGCGCTCCATGCTGCCCGAGAGGTCGAGGGCGAGCACGATCTCCCGTGCCGAGGCCGGCAGCGCGGTCGCGGGCAGGACGAGGCGGGGACCGGCCAGCGCGACGACGAGGGCCGCCCAGAGCGTTCCGACGAGCCAGAGACGACGGCGGCCGCGGGCGGCGATGCTCTCGGCGTGCTCGGCGCCGCCGACGAGGGAGGGGGGAACACGCAAGGCGCCGCTGCCGCCCTGGCGCTCCGGCGGGATCAGCCGGGCGGCGAGCGGCAGGGGCAGGAGCAGCAGGGCGAGCGGCGCCGCGAAGTCGAAGGCGGAGGCGAGAGCCGTGATCCAGGTGGGCATTCGGATCAGGCCCGGATCTGTGAGAGCAGGCGGCCGAGGCCGGCATCGATGGCGGCGGGATCGACGGTCTTCGGGCGCCGGTAGAGATCGTCGGTGAAGACGCGGCCCGGCCCGGAGCGGAAGAAATCGGTGGCGAAGGTGGTGTCGAGCGTCGCCGCCCAGGCCGCGCCGCTTGTGTCGGCCGCTGCCTCGCCCTTGAGCGTGCGCACCACGCGCCGCAGCAGCCGGGCCTGCGCGACGCGGCGGGCCTCCGGCTCGAGGTTTCGGGCCAGCGCCAACTCGCGCAGGGCCGCCCGGCGGACCGAGGCGCCGCGACGCGCCCGGACGAGGCGGATCAGGCCGACGAGCAGCGCGAGGCTGAAGCCGACGGCCAGAGCGGCCACCATCTCGGGCTGCACCGCGCTGTTGCCGCCGGTGGGGAGATGGAGCCCGCGCAAGGTGGAGAGGTCGGGAGCGGGGCCGGTCATTCCTGCCTCCTCCGCACATCCCCTCTCCCCGCAGGCGGGGAGAGGGCTCTGTCGACCTTGTTGTCGGCAGAGCGAGCCGGCAGGCGAGGGTGAGGGGACGCCGCCGAAAGAGTCTCTTCCTGAACCGCCCCCGCTCCCCGGATGCGGGAAAAGGGGGATTCATTCCCGATCTCACAACACCGCATCGAGCCGCTCCATCAGGGGGGCGTAGCTCTCCGGTCCGGCCTCGACGTCGATGCGCAGGCCCTCGACCCCGCAGGCATGGAGGCGCGCGAGGCGCGGGTCGATCGCATCGGCGGGCTGGGCCCTGCGGTCGGCCTGGACGGTGCCGCGGCGTCCGCCCGGCAGGGCGTAGGGGTAGAGGCCGGCCGGGCGCGCCCGCTCGAAGGCGTCGCTGACCAGCAGCAGGCGGATCGAGAGCCGCTCGGCCAGCGCGGTGATCAGATTCTCGAAATCCGGCCCCGGCGCATCCAGCGCGCTCGCCACGACGAGGTGTCCGCCCGAGGGCAGGAGCGAGCGGGCGAGCGCCAGCGTTTCGGTGAGCGGCGGGTCGTCCACCGTCGGGCCGGCGAGGGCTTCGGCGTGGGCATGGGCCAGTGCGCCGGTGACGGCGGTCATCGCCCGCTCGCCGCCGGCCGGGCGGATCACCGCGGGCTCACCCGCGCCCGCCGCGATCAAGCCGATGCGCCCGCCATCGCCGACGATGCGCCAGCCGAGCAGCGTCAGCGCCTCGGCCGCCGCCACCGAGCGCAGCGCCCGGCGGGTGCCGAACAGCATCGAGGGCCGAAAATCGGCGAGCAGCACCACGGCGCGGTCGCGCTCGTCGTGATGGGTGCGCACGTGCACTTGGCCGGTGCGGGCGGTGGCGTTGCGGTCGATGAAGCGGCGGTCGTCCCCCTCGGACCAGGGCCGCACGTCGTCCGGCTCCGAGCCGCGCCCGCGCTTGCGCGTGACGATGCCGCCAGGCAACCCGGCGATGGTGCGGGTCGCGGGCGAGACGCCGCGCCGCGCGAGATGGCGCAGGCTCATGAGGCCGGCCCCGGACAGGTGGATGCCGGGGGCGTCGGTCAGGTCGCTTGCGGGGGCCGCCGTCGCGGTCATGATGGCTACAGCGCCCGCGTCCGCTCGACCAGCCCGCCGATGATGCCCCGCGTGGTGCGCCCCTCGGCCGCCGCGCGCCAGGTCAGGCCGATGCGGTGCGCGAGGGCGTCGGTCGCAAGGTCCGAAATATCCTCGGGCACGACGTGGTCGCGGCCGTGCAGGTAGGCGCGGGCCTTGCCAGCGACCATCAGCGCCAGGGTGCCGCGGGGCGAGGCCGGGTGTTCGATCGCCGCGCGCAGCTCCGGCGCGACGCTGTCGCCGCGGGTGCCGGCCACGAGCCGCACGAGATAGTCCTTGAGGGCCGGCGAGACGTAGGTCGCGAGCGCGGCCTCGCGGGCGGCGATCACCTCGGCGACCGAGAGCTTCACCGGCATCGCTTCGGCGTGGTGGTTCAGTTCGCCCTCGACGAGATCGAGGATGCGGCGCTCGGAGGCCTCGTCCGGCATCTCGACGACGACGTGGAGCAGGAAGCGGTCGAGCTGTGCCTCCGGCAGCGGGAAGGTGCCCGCATGCTCGATCGGGTTCTGCGTCGCCACCACCATGAACGGGTCGGGCAGGCGGTGGGTATGGCCCGACACCGTGATCTGCCCCTCAGCCATGGATTCGAGCAGCGCCGATTGTACCTTGGGCGGCGCGCGGTTCACCTCGTCCACGAGGATCAGCGAGTGGAACAGCGGTCCCGGCAGGAACTCGAAGGTGCCCGCATCCTGGCGCCAGACAGTGGTGCCGGTCAGGTCGGCGGGCATCAGGTCGGGCGTGCATTGCACGCGGGCGAAGGAGCCATCGAGCCCGTCCGACAGGCGCTTGACCGCGCGGGTCTTGGCGAGCCCCGGCGCGCCTTCGATCAGCAGGTGGCCGCCGGTCAGGAGCCCGATCAGCAGGCGCTCGACGAGCTTGTCGGCGCCGATCAGCCCGTGGCTCAGCCCGTCGCGGAGCTGGAGGATGCGATCACGGACGGGCGTTGCCCCCGTCGCGGGCCGGGCGAGTGCCTCGACGCTCATACGAGCGCCTCTGCCGGCGCCGTCGCCGGTCGAGCCTCGGCCCTCGTCGCAGGAGAAAGATCCTGCCGCATGCGCGTCTCCTCAGCGTGGGTTTTTCTTAAGGCTCCCACAATCCTGCCGGTGTGCCCGCTGCCCGGTCGCCGCGTCAATCCCGCGCCGCGGCCCTTGCCACGGGCAAATTGACCGCACGCGACCCGAGTGCGCGCGGATCGGTGACGTTTCGTCACGCAACCGTCACGCTCGTGCGACAGCGGGGAAACGGCGCGAGTCCGAAAAGGTCCCCGAACAGTCCATGCCCGGTCCCTTTCCCTTCCCCACGCCCGAAGCCCTGAATTCCGGCATCAGCCTCGCGGTCGCCTTCGGCCTCGGCACCCTGATCGGGGTCGAGCGGCAGTACCGGCAGCGCAGCGCGGGCTTGCGTACCGCCGTTCTGGTGGCGCTGGGCGCTGCTGCCTTCGTCGATCTCGGCATGCGGCTGACCGGCGGGGAGGGGGCGACCCGTGTCGTCGCCTATGTCGTCTCCGGCATCGGTTTTCTCGGCGCGGGCGTCATCATGAAGGAGGGGATGAACGTGCGCGGCCTCAACACGGCCGCGACCCTCTGGTGCGCGGCGGCCGTCGGCGCCTTCTCCGGGGCCGACCTTCCGCTGGAGGCCTGCTTCGTCACCATCGCGGTCCTCGCCGGCAACACGCTGCTGCGCCCGCTGGTGAACCTCATCGACCGCATCCCCATCGACGAGAGCGCGACGGAGGCGACCTACGCCGTGCAGGTGACGGTGCCGGCCGAGACCGCCGGCCTCGCCCGCGACCTGCTGGTCGAGCGCCTGGAGGCGGCGAACTATCCCGTCGGCACGACGGAGGTGGAGGAACGCGGCGAGACCACCGTCGATGTCATCGCCACGCTCACCGCCACGACGGTCCACTCCAAGGATCTCGACGCTGTAGTGGCCGATCTGGAAAAGCGGCCGGAGGTGCGCCACGCGACGTGGTCGGTGCAGACGGGGGATTGATCGCGCCCGGCGGGGAAGCCTACGGCCCACGCATCCACCTTTGCGAGTGCGGACGAACCACCATGAGCCACACCCAGAAACACGCCCTGATCGTCGGTGCTTCCCGCGGCCTCGGGCTCGGGCTGGCCGAGACCTTCCTGCGGCGCGGCTGGCAGGTCACCGCGACCCGGCGTGGGGCCGCGCCTGGTCTGACACGGCTCGCGGCGGAGGGTGTGCGGGTCGAGACGGTCGATATCGACGACGAGGCGTCGGTGGCCGCCCTGCACGAGCGCACGAGGGGCGAAACATTCGATCTCGTCTTCGTGGTGGCCGGTGTGCTGATCGAGGCGGAGAAGCCGCTCAACGCGGTGTCGCGGGCGATCCACGCACAGGTCTACCTGACCAATGCGGTGAGCCCGATCCTGTTCGCGGACGCCTTTGCCGCGACCATTGCCCCCGGCGGCACGCTCGCCTTCATGTCCTCGGTGCTCGGCAGCGTCGGCCTCAACACCGAGGGCGGATGGGAGAACTACCGGGCGAGCAAGGCGGCGCTCAACACCAACGCCCGGAGCTTCGCGGCGCGCCACGCCGACGGCGCGTTCGGCGTGCTGCTGCTGCATCCGGGCTGGGTCGCCACCGATATGGGCGGCGAGGGCGCCGACCTCGACGTGGCGACGAGCGCGGCCGGTTTGGCCGATGTGATCGAAGCGAGAGCCGGCCGGACGGACCTCGCCTTTCTCGACCACCGGGGTGAGACGCTGCCCTGGTGAGTCCAGGCGTCGTCCCGAAAGCCTGCCGCCGGATTCCTTAAAAGACGATACCCTGGTCTTACCGGCGCGGGTCGAGGGGCCGGCTGCGGCGCTCGACCACCACGGTCGGGCGGCTGCGGCGCTCGACGATCACCGCCCGCGGCGGAGAGCGGTTCGGGCTCGTCGGTGCGAGGATGCGCTGCTCCAGCGGCCGGTGCGCCGGACGCGCCGCCGCGGCCTTGGCGGCGGCGACCACGTGGGGGCGCACCTCGTCCGGGCCGAGGCCGATCAGCCCGCAGGCGATCTCCACCTGCTGCTCGACGTCGTCGGCGAGATCCTGGGCGGCGGCGACCGCCTCGGCGACCGTGGGCGGCTCGCGCCGCACCCGGATCGGAGGCAGATCCTGAAAGCTCTTCGGAGATTTTTTCACGGCACGACTCGCGGTCTTCATGCACCGATCATAGGACGGCCCGTCCGGTTTGTGCACTGCACCCAAATCGGACGTGACGGACCGCCGGCCGCATGGCTTGCCGGGCGGACGCCCCGCTCGTCGAGCATGCAGGATGCGCGCCGATCCGTGCGGGCGCCAGCACATTCGTTGACGGGGCTATCCAGCGCAGAAGGCCCGTGCCGGTCATAGTGTCGCGGCAGCGCAGCAAATAACTCGGTGAACCCACGAGCCAACGGGTCGCCCGAAAATCGGGAGTCTTGGGATCCTCCATCCCGAATCCCGCCCCGATCCTGCGTCACGCATGCGCCACGATGCCAGATCCATGCGACGCCCGTCTCACCCCGGCCCGGCCCGACCTCGCCGACATCCGCCTGAAAGGCGTCGTCACGGCCGAGCGCTACGTCGCGGGCGAGGCGGCGCGAATCGTCGTGCCCTCCGCTCCCTTACGCCGTGCGCCGCGCCTCGAGGCCGGGCTCGAGACCGAGGCGGTCATGGGCGACGCCGTGACGGTATTCGAGATCCAGGATGGATTCGCCTGGGGCCAGATCGCCCGCGACGGCTATGTCGGCTACCTGCCGGAGACGGCGCTCGGGGCCATCGATCCGGCGCCGACCCATCGCGTCGCCGCGTTACGCACCTTCGTCTACCCGGCGCCCGACCTGAAGCGTCCGCACGTCGCCCATCTCAGCCTCGGCGCCGCCTTCGCGGCGGAGATGCAAGAGGGCGCGTATTGGCGGCTTGCCGGCGGCGGCTACGTCTTTGCCGGCCACGCCGTGCCGCTTGGCACCGCCGAGCCCGATTTTCCGGCCACCGCCGAGCGGCTCGTCGGCGCACCCTATCTCTGGGGCGGGCGCACCAGTCTCGGCCTCGATTGCTCGGGCCTCGTCCAGCTCTGCCTGGAAACCGCGGGCCTGGCCTGCCCACGCGATGCGGACCAGCAGGAACGGACCCTCGGCAACGCCCTGCCGCCGGGGCTCGACAGGCTGGAGCGCGGCGACCTCGTGTTCTGGAAGGGCCATGTCGGGCTGATGCTCGACGCTGACCGGCTGATCCATGCCAACGGCCACCACATGGCGGTGGCGGTCGAGTCCTTGCGCAAGGCGGTCGAGCGTATCGCCGTCAAGAGTTTCGGCGCCGTCACCTCGATCCGCCGGCTCGATCCGATCGCCTGAGGGCGTTCAGCCGGCGTAGACGCAGTCCGGCGCCAATTCCGTCAGCGCCTCGGCGAGGGCATCGACCTGCCCCTCGTCATGCGCTGCCGAGAAGGCGACTCGCAGACGGGCGGTGCCGGGGGCGACGGTCGGCGGACGGATCGCCACCACGAGGAAGCCGCGCGCCTCCAAAGCCGCCGAGAGGGCGAGCGCCGCCTCCGCCGCGCCGATGAGCACCGGCACGATCGGGCTCATCGCTTCGGGCAGGCCGAGCCGCGCGGTAAAGCGGCGGGCGAGCGCCAGCGGCCGGGCGGCGCGCTCCGGCTCCGTCTCGACGATGTCGAGGGCTTCGAGCGCCGCGGCGGCGGACGCCGGCGGCAGGCCGGTGGTGTAGACGAGGCTGCGTGCCCGGCTGGTCAGCAGGTCGATCACGGGCCGCGAGGCGCAGAGATAGCCGCCATAGGAGCCCAGCGTCTTCGAGAGCGTGCCCATTTCGAGCGGCGCCCGCTGGCCGGGCTCGACCACGCCGAGGCCGTGGGCATCGTCCACCAGCGTCCAGGCGTCGTACTCGCCCGCGCGTGCCAGGATTTCGGAGAGCGGCGCCCGGTCGCCGTCCATGCTGAACACCCGCTCGGTCAGGATCAGCGCCCGCCGCGCCGCGCCGCGATGCTCGGCGAGAAGCGCACGCAACTGCGCGACGTCGTTGTGGGCGAAGCGCACGGTCCGCGCCCCCGACATCCTCGCCCCCGCGAACAGGCAGGAATGGCCGAGTTCGTCGATCAGGATCAGGTCGCCCGCGCCGACGAGGGCCGGCGCGATGCCGAGATTGGCGAGATAGCCCGAGCCGAAGACGAGGGCGGCCTCCTTGCCCTTGTGCCGGGCCAGCCGTTCCTCCAGCGCCGCGAGCGGGGGGGAATTGCCGGTCACCAGACGCGAGGCGCCCGCGCCCGCGCCGTAGCGGGCCAGTGCTTCGGTGGCCGCCGCGATCACCCGCGGATCGTGGGCGAGGCCGAGATAATCGTTGCAGGAGAACGAGACGAGGCTGCGGCCCGCCCGCTCGGCCGCCGCCTCGGGGCCGCGGGCGGTCACGGCCAGACGGCGGCGCAAGGCGGCGGCTTCGAGGCCGGCGAGCTTTTCTCCGGCGAAGGCGTCGAGGCTGTTCGATGGGTTCGGCGACATGACGCTTGAAGGCGATGGCACTGAAGGGATGTCAAGCCGATGGTGATGAGCGTGGCGAACCCGGTGCGGGGCGGCGCGTTGCACAGGCTCCGCTGGAACCCCCTGCCATGCGCCGCCGCCTCGTCGTCCTCCTGCTGACGGCCTTTGCCGGCCCCCTCGTCAGCCCGGTGCCGGCCTCGGCCGGCCCGGCCCAGTCCTACCTGTTCGGCGAGCAACGCTTCCGCAATGCCTGCCCTCCGCCTCTGAAATACGCGGCCGGGGCCTGCCTCCGCCGTTGCCCGGCCGGCTACGAGAGCTTCCGCGGCTATTGCCGGCTGCGCAACATGATGCGCTGATCGTCACCGGACTTGACTTGCGTAGGCGGGCGCAAAGTGCGAGCCTTCCGGCGTCCGATACAGACGATACGGGAGAGCCCAGGCCTATCGAAAGATGAGTCATGGCGCCGACGGAGCAACCACCCCCGGAAACTCTCAGGCACAATCACCGTATCGTTGGACAATCTGGAGAGAGGCGCCGTCCGGCGTCCACCGAAGGAGAAACCTCGCTCGAATGCCGAGTGAGGGAAACTCTCAGGTAAGCGCGACAGATGGGGGCAACTTGCCAGCCGGCCGGCGGGCAAGATCCGTCTGTCGTGGAGTGCCCGATGAGTCTGCAAGCTGCCGGGGCCTTGAGCCCTGCCGCTCCCGTTTCCGCTGATCCGCTGGCACAGACGCCGCTGCACGCGCTTCATCTGCGCCTCGGCGCCAAGATGGTGCCGTTCGCGGGCTACGCGATGCCGCTGCAATACCCCGCCGGGCTGCTCAAGGAGCATCTGCACACGCGGGCAGCGGCTGGCCTCTTCGACGTGTCGCATATGGGCCAGATCGCGGTGACGCCCCGCTCCGGCGACGTCGCGGAGGCGGCCCGCGCCCTCGAAGCGCTCGTCCCCATCGATATCCTCGGGCTTCCCGCAGGCCGTCAGCGCTACGGCTTCCTGACCGACGAAGCTGGCGGCATCCTCGACGACCTCATGGTTGCGCGCCTGCCGGACCGGCTCCACGTCGTCGTCAACGCTGCCAACAAAGCCGCCGGTTTCGCGCATCTCCGGGCGCATCTCCCGGACGGCATCGACATGACGCTCGTGCCGGATGCGCTGATCGCGCTTCAGGGCCCGAAGGCGGCCGAGGTGCTGGCGCGGCTGGCCCCCGAGACCGAGACGATGCGCTTCATGGATGTGCGCGCGGTCGCGATCCTCGGCGCGCCCTGCCTCGTCAGCCGTTCCGGCTACACCGGTGAAGACGGGTTCGAGATTTCCGTGCCGGCCGAGCGCGCGGAGGCTGTGGCCCAAGCCCTGCTCGCGGAGGCCGAGGTGATGCCGGTCGGCCTCGGCGCCCGCGATTCCCTGCGCCTCGAAGCCGGCCTGCCGCTCCACGGGGCGGATATCGACCCCGGTTCCAATCCGGTCGAGGCGAGCCTTGCCTGGGCGATCTCGCCCGCCCGCCGCCGGGGCGGCGCCCGCGAAGGCGGGTTTCCGGGGGCGGACACGATCCTCGCCGCGATGGAGGCCGGCCCGTCCCGGCGGCGCGTCGGCCTGCGCACCGAGGGGCGGGCGCCGGTGCGGGCGGAGGCCCCGCTCTTCGCCGCGGAGGCCGGCGGCGAGCCGGTTGGCCGCGTCACCTCCGGCGGCTTCGGCCCGAGCGTCGGGGCGCCCGTTGCCATGGGTTTCCTCCCGGCCGCGCTGAGCGCGCCCGGCACCCGCGTCTTCGCCGAGGTTCGCGGCCAGCGTCTCCCCCTTGTCGTCTCCCCGCTTCCCTTCGTCCCGGCCGGCTTCAAGCGCGGCTGATCTCTCTCGTGTCAGGAGTTTTGACCATGCTGCGTTTCACCGATGAGCACGAATGGCTGCGCCTCGATGGCGACGTCGCCACGGTCGGCATCACCGCGCACGCCGCCGAACAGCTCGGCGACCTCGTCTTCGTCGAGTTGCCGAAGGTCGGCACGAAGCTGACCAAGGGCGAGGCGGCCGCGGTGGTCGAGTCCGTCAAGGCGGCCTCCGACGTCTACGCGCCGCTCTCCGGCGAAGTCACCGAGGTCAACGAGGCGGCGGTCACCGACCCGGCCTCGGTCGGCACCGACCCGCAGGGCGGCGGCTGGCTCTACCGGCTCAAGCTCGACGACGCCTCCGCCATGGACGGCCTGATGGACGAGGCGGCCTACGCGGAGTTCGCGAAGTAGCGCCGGCCGGATCCCTTCCCAGCCATCCCCCTCATCCTGAGGTGCCGGAGCGCAGCGGAGGCCTCGAAGGAGACCTCCCGTACCCGCCACGATCCCTGGAGCCCTCTTATCGAGGCTGCTTCGCAGCACCTCAGGATGAGGGGGGAGGGGGTGACGAGACGCGCGGCATCCGCCTTCGAAAGGCTTGCCCCATGAAATACGATCGCCACGATCCCTTCGATTTCGCAGCCCGCCGCCATATCGGCCCGAAGCTCTCCGAGATCGACCAGATGCTGGAGACGGTCGGCGCCAAGTCGCTGCACGCGCTGATCGACGAGACGCTGCCTCCCGACATCCGGCAGGCCGAGTACATCGATTTCGGGGTCTCGCTCACCGAGCGGCGCTCGCTCGAGAAGCTGCGCGCCACCGCCGACAAGAACCGCCTGCTCGTCTCGCTGATCGGCCAGGGCTACCACGGCACGACGATGCCGCCGGCGATCCAGCGCAACATCTTCGAGAACCCGGCTTGGTACACTGCCTACTCGCCCTACCAGCCGGAGATCAGCCAGGGCCGGCTGGAGGCGCTTCTCAACTTCCAGACCCTCGTCTGCGACCTGACCGCGCTCGATGTGGCCAACGCCTCGCTGCTCGATGAGGCGACGGCGGCAGCCGAGGCCATGGGCATGGCCAAGCGCGTGGCGAAGTCGGACAGATGCGCCTTCTTCGTCGATCGCGACTGCCTGCCCCAGACGATCGCCGTGCTGAAGACCCGCGCGGCGCCGCTCGGCTGGGAAGTCGTGGTCGGCGATCCCTTTTCGGATTTGGACCCGTCCAGGGTCTTCGGAGCGCTGTTCCAGTATCCCGGCGTGAACGGCGCGGTTCACGACCTTTCCGATCTCATCGCCGCGCTTCATGACGCCGGTGCGCTCGCCGCGGTCGCCGCCGACCCGCTCGCGCTGACGCTGCTGAAGGCACCGGGCGAGATGGGTGCCGACATCGCGGTGGGCTCGATGCAGCGCTACGGCGTGCCGATGGGCTATGGCGGCCCGCACGCCGCCTATCTCGCGACCCGCGACGCCCACAAGCGGGCGCTGCCCGGCCGCATCGTCGGCGTCTCGGTCGATGCCCGCGGCAACCGCTCCTACCGCCTCGCCCTCCAGACCCGCGAGCAGCATATCCGCCGCGAGAAGGCGACCTCGAACATCTGCACCAGCCAGGTGTTGCTCGCGGTCATCGCCTCGATGTTCGCCGTCTATCATGGGCCGGCCGGCCTCAAGGCCATCGCCCTGCGCGTCCACCGCGACGCCGTGCGCCTCGCCGCCGGCCTGGAACAACTCGGCTTCACCGTCGAACCCGAGCACTTCTTCGACACGATCACGGTGCGGGTCGGCGCGTTCCAGGGCGTGATCCTGAAGAGCGCGGTCGAGAACGGGGTGAACCTGCGCCGGATCGGCACCGACCGCATCGGCATCAGCGTCGATCAGCGCACCCGGCCCGACATCGTCCAGGCGGTCTGGCGCGCCTTCGGCGGCACCGAACTGGCCTATGACGAGGCCTATCCCGAGCCGCGCCTGCCGGCGGCCCTGGAGCGGACCTCGGCATATCTCACCCACCCGATCTTCCACATGAACCGGGCCGAGAGCGAGATGACGCGCTACATGCGCCGCCTCGCGGACCGCGACCTCGCGCTCGACCGGGCGATGATCCCGCTCGGCTCCTGCACGATGAAGCTCAACGCCACCGCCGAGATGCTGCCGATCTCCTGGCCGGAGTTTTCGGAATTGCATCCCTTCGTGCCGGAGGATCAGGCGCTGGGCTATCGGGAGTTGATCGACGACCTCAGCCAAAAACTCTGCGCGATCACCGGCTACGACGCGATCTCGATGCAGCCGAATTCCGGCGCGCAGGGCGAGTATGCGGGGCTGCTGGCCATCCGCCGCTACCACCTCTCGCGCGGGGAGGGGCACCGCACGGTCTGCCTGATCCCGTCCTCGGCCCACGGCACCAACCCGGCCTCGGCGCAGATGTGCGGCATGAGCGTCGTGGTGGTGGGCGCGGACGCCCACGGCAACATCGACGTCGAGGATTTCGCGAAGAAGGCCGAGCAGCACGCGGACAAGCTGGCCGCCTGCATGATCACCTACCCGTCCACCCACGGCGTGTTCGAGGCGCGGGTGCGCGAACTCTGCGACATCGTCCATGCGCACGGCGGACAGGTCTATCTCGACGGGGCCAATCTCAACGCGATGGTGGGGCTTGCGCGGCCCGGCGACATCGGCGCCGACGTCAGCCACCTCAACCTGCACAAGACCTTCTGCATCCCGCATGGCGGCGGCGGGCCGGGCATGGGGCCGATCGGCGTGAAGACGCACCTGATCCCGTTCCTGCCCTCCGATCCGCGCTCGGGCGAGGAGGGCGCGGTCTCGGCCGCCGCCTTCGGCTCGGCCTCGATCCTGCCGATCTCGTGGAGCTACTGCCTGATGATGGGCGGGCGCGGCCTGACCCAGGCGACGCGGGTGGCGATCCTCAACGCCAACTACATCGCCCGGCGGCTCGATGGGGCCTATTCCATCCTCTATGCCGGCCGGAACGGACGGGTCGCGCACGAATGCATCGTCGATGTCCGCCCGTTCCAGAAGAGCGCGGGCGTCACCGTCGAGGACATCGCCAAGCGCCTGATCGATTGCGGCTTCCACCCGCCGACGATGAGCTGGCCGGTGGCCGGCACGCTGATGATCGAGCCGACCGAATCCGAGACCAAGGCCGAGATCGACCGCTTCTGCGACGCCATGCTGGCGATCCGCGAGGAGATCCGGGCGATCGAGGACGGGCGGATGGATCGGGCGAACAACCCGCTCAAGAACGCGCCGCACACGGTGCAGGACCTGATCGGCGCCTGGGAGCGGCCCTATTCCCGCGAGGCCGCCTGCTTCCCGTCGGGCAGCTTGCGCATGGACAAGTACTGGCCGCCGGTGAACCGCGTCGATAACGCCTACGGCGACCGCAACCTCGTCTGCTCCTGCCCGCCGACGGAGACCTACGGCGAAGCGGCGGAGTAGGGCGGCCGCCTACCCCTCCCCATCAGGGGGAGGGGCGTGGCGCGTTTGACTCCGTCAGCGCCACCCCTCAATCCCCCGCGCATGACCGCGCTCGAACACCATCACCTCTGGCGCCCCTACACCCAGATGAAAACCGCCGCGCCGCCGCTGGAGGCGATCGCGACACGGGGCACGCGCATCACGCTGAAAGGCGGGCGCGAACTCATCGACGGCATCGCCTCGTGGTGGACGGCGGTGCACGGTTACAATCACCCGCACATCGCCGCGGCGATGGCCGACCAGCTCATGCGCATGCCGCACGTGATGTTCGGTGGGCTCACTCACGCCCCGGCCGAGCGGCTCGGCGCGCGCCTCGCCGCGCTGCTGCCGGGGGATCTCAACCACGTCTTCTTCACCGATTCCGGCTCGGTCGCCGTCGAGGTCGGGCTGAAGATGGCGGTGCAGCTCTGGCTCAACCGCGGCGAGACCGGCCGCACCCGCGTGCTCGCGTTCCGCGGCGGCTATCACGGTGACACGATGGGCGCGATGTCGGCCTGCGACCCCGAGGAGGGGATGCACCGCCGCTTCGGCGCCTACCTTCCCGCTCAGATATTTTGCGCGCTGCCGCGCACGGCCGAGGACGAGGCGGCGCTCGATGCGGCCCTTGCCCGCCACCGCCACGAACTCGCTGCGGTGATCGTCGAGCCCCTGGTGCAGGGGGCGGGCGGGATGCTGATCCATCCGCCGGAGGTCCTGGCCGCCGTTGCGCGGCTGGCCCGCCGCCACGGCCTGCCGCTCATCGCCGACGAAATTTTTACCGGGTTCGGCCGCACGGGGACGCTCTTCGCCTGCGAGCAGGCCGGCATCGTGCCCGACATCCTCTGCCTGTCGAAGGCGCTCACCGGCGGCACGATGGCGCTCGCCGCCACGGTCGCCACCACCGAGATCTTTTCCGCCTTCTGGTCCGACGAGGCATCGGCGGCGCTGATGCACGGGCCGACCTTCATGGCGAACCCGCTCGCCTGCGCGGCGGCGAATGCCAGCCTCGATTTGTTCGAGACCGAGCCGCGCCTCGCGCAGGCCCAAGCCATCGCTGCGCGCCTGCAAGAGGGGCTCGCTCCCTTAAGCCGGTTGCCCGGTGTGCGGGACGTTCGGGTGCTCGGCGCCATCGGCGCGGTGCAATTCGCGGGTACGCCCGACCTTGCCGACCTCAAGCGGCGTTTCGTCGAGCGCGGCGTCTGGGTGCGCCCGTTCGGCGACATCGTCTACCTCACCCCGGCGCTCACCATCGAAGCGGGCGACCTCGACCGTCTGATCGCGGCGGTGACGGCGGTGACCGAGGCCGTCACATGAGGCCGGCGCGCCGCGATCGGCCCTGTGGCGCGAAGCTTGCCCGCAGAGAACCACGGGACCCTGCAACCCGCAGCGGGGTTACTCGTTGGATGATCGCAGCGCAGCGGTTCCCGGCATGGGAAACGGCCAAGCCTGTGAGCAGGCTAAGTCTGTGAGCGGGCCAGGTCTGTGGGCAGGCTGAGTCTGTCAACAAAAAGTCTGCGAACATCTTGGGCCGCTGGAGCAAATTGGGGAGAGCGTAAGGTGGCGAGCCAGACCGAGACGACGAATCCGGAAGCCGACCGTCCCGTCATCCTCATCGTCGAGGACGAGGCCCTGACCATCATGGACCTCGGCGACGTGCTGGAGGAGGGCGGCTACGACACCGTGCAATGCGCCTCTGCCGAGCGCGCACTTTCCATCCTTCAGGCCCGGCCCGACATCTGCGGCCTCGTCACGGATGTGCAGCTCTCGGGCCGGGTCGATGGCTTCGATCTGGCCAATTCCGTCGCCCAGGCGCGGCCGAACCTGCCGATCCTGATCGTGTCCGGCCGCGCCTCGCCCGACCCCGAGCGCATGCCGGAGGGCGCGCAGTTCATCGCCCGCCCCTGCGCGGGCGAGGATATCCTGGCCCGGCTCAAGGGACTGATGCCGCATTGCTGAGCCCGGCGCGCCAAGTCGCGACGGTTTGCGCCAAGCCCTGTTCCAGACTGTAGCGCGGGGAAAACCCGACCTCGTCCGTCAGGCGCCGGATGTCGGCCTCGATGCAGGCCGGCTCCGTCGGGCCGAGTGGGCGGGCGCCGAAATCGATCAGATCGGGGCGTCCGGTCAGCGCACCGATCGTTTCCAGGATTTTGCGCACCGGAACCGCTTCGCCCGAGCCGAGATTGACCGGGCCCACGACGTCCGAGTCGAGCAGGGCCGCGAAGGCCGCGCCGGCATCGGCGACATGGAGAAAGTCGCGCCGCTGCCGGCCCTCGCTGGTGGCGAGACGCTGGCCCGTGAGCAGCGCCCGCGCCGCATCGCCGACGAGCCGGCCCGGCGTCTCGCCGGGACCGTAGAGGTAGAACAATCGCGCCCAGCCGAGGGAGAGGCCGGCGGTTGCCGCGTAGGCTTGCAGGATGCGGCGCAGGCCGTCCTTGGCGGCGCCGTAGAGGGTCGCCGGGCAGCAGTGAGCGGATTCAACGAGGCTCTCCCGGATCGCCGCTGCATCCCCTCTCCCCGCACGCGCGGAGAGGGCTTCGGCGATCCCCGTCCAATCGTACTCGGCACACGTCCCGGCCACCACGGCGCGGGTACCGCCCGCCTCGCGGAACGTCCGCACGAGGTCGAGGCTGGCGGTGGTCCAGTCGAGGTTGTCCGGCGCCTGCCAGTAGCGGCCGGGTGTGGTGACCCAAGCGAGGTGGAGCAGGTGGCTCGCCGAGGCCGCCTGCACGGCAGTCCGGCGCTGGGCCGGATCGAGCAGGTCGGCGGCGTGGAAGGCGTGGACACCCTCCGGCGCGGTCCGGCCGATGGCGTGAATCTCGAAGCCGCGAGAGGCCAAAGCGGCGACCGCGTGGCGGCCGACGAAGCCGGCCCCTCCGGTGACGAGAACCCGCTTCACCGCCCCGTCCAATCGGGAAAGGCGAGGTCGCGCGGTGCGATGACGGTGACCGGCTCGGGCCACGCGAGCCCGAAAGCGGGATCGTCCCATCGAACGCCGTCCGCGGCGGAGGCCACGAAGGGCCGGTCGATCATGTAGAGGATCTCGGCATCGTCGCTCAGTGTCTGGAAGCCGTGGGCGAGGCCCGCCGGGATGTAGAGGGCGTGGCGGTTCGCGGCCGAGAGCGTCACGGACGCGGTGCGGAGATAGGTCGGCGAATCGGGCCGCAGGTCGATCACCGCGTCGTGGATCGCGCCGCCGGTACAGCGCACGAGCTTCGTCTCGGCGTGGGGCAACTTCGAAAAATGCATCCCGCGCACGGTGCCGCGGCGATGATTGAACGACACGCTCGACTGCGCGAAGCGCCCGACCAGCCCGCGCTCCGCGAATTTGCTCTCGCACTGGGTGCGGGCGAAGAAGCCGCGCTCGTCCGCGTGCGGCTCTGGCACGACGCGGAACAAGCCGGGCAGCGCGAGTTCCTGGAAGATCATGAGATGCGTGTGCTTGGTTGCGAAGGCATGGCCGATCCCACCCTCGACCTCATCCTGAGGTAGCGGCGCGAAGCGGAGCCCTCGCGATGAGGGTGCGGCCGGAAGGGACCCGCGGCATCAGAACACCGTCAGTTCGGGGATCGCCACGGCGAAGCGTCCGCCCCATGCGCGGATCGCGGCCATCTCGCCAGCGATCTCGTCCTTGAGGTTCCAGGGCAGGATCAGCACCGTATCGGGGCGCATCGTCAGGAGTTCGTCGGGCGAGACCACGGGAATGCGGCTGCCGGGCAGCCACGTGCCCTGCTTGTGCGGCGAGCGGTCGGCCACCGCCCGGATCAACTCCGGGCCGATCCCGCAATAGTTGAGGAAGGTGTTGCCCTTGGCCGCCGCACCGTAGGCGCAGACCGTTCGGCCCGCGGCCCGCTCCTCGATCAGGAAGCGGAGCGCCGCGCATTTGATCTCGGCCACCGCCCGCCCGAAGCCGGCATAGCCGGAGGGGTCGAACAGGTTCGCCCCCCACTCGCTGAGCATCACTCGCTCCAACTCCGGCGTCGGCGCGTGCGCGGCGGCCTCGTGGCAGGCGAAGACGCGCAGCGAGCCGCCATGGGTCGGCCATTCCTCGACATCGAACACCCGCAAGCCGTGCTGGCGCAGGATGCCGATGACCACGCCGAGCGAGAGGTAGGAGAAGTGCTCGTGGTAGATCGTGTCGAACTGCCGATGCTCGATCATCCGCAGGAGGTGCGGGAACTCGAAGGTCGCCACGCCCTCCGGCTTCAGGATCTCGGCGAAGCCCGCCGCGAAATCGAGGATGTCGGGCACGTGGGCGAGCACGTTGTTGGCCGCCGTCAGATCCGCCTTGTGGCCCGCTGCGGCGAGGCGCCGGGCGGTCTCGCGGCCGAAGAAGGCGATCTCCGTGGGCACGCCGCGCTCGACGGCGACGCGGGCGACGTTGGCCGCCGGCTCGACCCCGAGCACCGGCACGCCACGGGCGACGAAGTATTGCAGCAGGTAGCCGTCGTTGCTCGCGACTTCGACGACCTTGCTCTCGGCGCTCAAGCCGAAGCGCTCGATCATCGCGGCGACGTAAGCCTCGGCGTGGCGCAGCCAGCCGGCGGAGAAGCCGGAGAAGTAGGCGTAATCCGAAAAGATCGCCTCGGGGCTCTCGAAGGCTTCGAGTTGCACCAGCCAGCAGGCGTCGCAGACATAGGCGTGGAGCGGGTGGAAGATCTCGCCCCGGTGGCGCCGTTCCGGCGTGACGTAGGAATTGGCGAGCGGCGACAGGCCGAGATCGCAGAAGGTCCGGGTGAGGGCGGCGCCGCAGGCGCGGCAGATCGGGGCGGTCACGCTGGGACTCCGGCTTTTGCTCCAGGCTGGCCCAGCGCCTCGTAGCGCGCGATCTCGGCCTCGGCCAGAGCGCGGGGATCGGCGCCGGAAGCGACCGCGCGGTACCAAGCGGCGGTCCAATCGAGCGCCATGTCGAGGGTCAGCCGCCGGTCCCAGCCGAGGCAGGCGCGAGCCTTGGAGGCATCGACCTTGAGATAGGTCGCCTCGTGCGGATGAGGCTTCTGCGAGAGGTGCCAGCCGGCCCCCCCGCCCCAGCCCCGCGCCAGCCGCTCCACGAGGAACGAGACCGGCCGGCAATCCTCGTCCGCCGGCCCGAGATTCCAGCCCTCTGCGAAGGCCGCGCCGTCGGCGCCTGCGAGGCATTCGGCGAGGCGCAGGTAGCCGGCCAGCGGTTCCAGCACGTGCTGCCAGGGGCGGATCGCGTGCGGCGCGCGGATCTCGACCGATTCCCCGGCCTCGAACGCGCGCACGATATCCGGGATCAGCCGGTCGAGGGACCAATCGCCGCCGCCGATGACGTTGCCGGCCCGCGCGCTGGCGATCCGCGCCGGATGGCCGCCCGCGCCGAAGAACGAGGCGCGGTAGGCGCTCGTGACGAGTTCGGCGCAGCCCTTCGAGGCGCTGTAGGGATCGCGCCCGCCCATCGCCTCGGTCTCGCGATAGGCATAGGGCCATTCGCGATTCTCGTAGGCCTTGTCGCTCGTCACGATGACCACGGCGCGCACGCTCGGCGCCGACCGCACCGCTTCCAGTAGGTGAACGGTGCCCATGGTGTTGACTGCAAAGGTGCCGACCGGATCGACATAGGAGGGCCGCACCAGGGCCTGTGCCGCCATGTGGATCACGATTTCGGGCTCGGCAGCCGCCATGGCCGCCGTGAGCGCCGGCAAGTCGCGGATGTCGGCGATGCGCGAGTCGTCGGACGGAAATCCGATCGCCTCGAACAGGTTCGGCCGCGTCTCAGGGAGGAGAGCAAAGCCGGTGACGCGGGCGCCGAGGCGGGCGAGCCACAGGCTCAGCCACGCGCCCTTGAAACCGGTATGCCCGGTGAGCAGCACGCGCTTACCCGCCCAGAAGGCAGGATCGGGGTTGAGCGCACCCATCACCACACCTTCCAGGGCGCGTCGCCGCGGGCCCAGAGTTCTTCGAGGTGCTTCTTGTCGCGCAGGGTGTCCATCGCCTGCCAGAAGCCGTGATGATGGTAGGCGTGGAGCTGGCCGTCGCGGGCGAGGCTCTCCAGAGGGCCGCTCTCCCACACGGTGGCGTCGCCCTCGATCCGGTCGAGCACCTTGGGAGACAGCACGAAGAAACCGCCATTGATGGTCGCGCCGTCGCCCGCCGGCTTCTCGCGGAAGCTGCGCACTGCGTCGCCCGCGAGGTCGAGCGCGCCGAAGCGGCCCGGCGGCACCACCGCCGTCAGCGTTGCGAGGCGCCCGTGCGCCCGGTGGAAGGCGGCGAGCTGCGTGAGGTCGATATCGGCGACGCCGTCGCCGTAGGTCATGAAGAAATCGTCCTCGCCGAGATAGTCGCGCACCCGCCTGAGGCGCCCGCCGGTCATGGTGGCGTCGCCGGTCTCGATCAGCGAGACCTTCCAGTCCTCGGCCGCCGAGCGATGGAACTGGACGTCGCCCCGTCCGAGATCGAGCGTGACGTCGCTCAAGTGCAAGCGGTAATTGAGGAAAAACTCCTTGATGACGTAGCCCTTGTAGCCAAGGCAGATCACGAACTCGGTCACGCCGTGGGCGGCAAAGATCTGCATGATGTGCCAGAGGATCGGCCGTCCGCCGATTTCCAGCATCGGCTTGGGACGCACCACGGTCTCCTCCGAGAGCCGCGTGCCGAGCCCGCCCGCGAGGATCACGGCCTTCACGGTTGATCTCCGGGTCTGTCTGTCGTCGTCATCATCGCCACGCCTCTACCATGCGCTGCCATGCTGCCGGAAACCGCTCGGCGTCGAGCGTGAAGGCGGGCGGCCGGATCCCGAACGGGTCCGGGTAATACGGGTCGCGGGCGAGCCGCCTCCCCCAGCGCTTGCGGAAGCGCGCCTGCTCGGCCGGATCGACCGTGGGGATGCGGTTGCGGCTCTCGTAATGGTGCAGGCTCGCCTCGGCGCAATAGACGGTGCGCAGGCCCCGCTCGCCGAGCCGCAGGCAGAGGTCGATGTCGTTGTAATTGATGGCGTATGCCTCGTCGAAGCCCTGAATCGCCTCGAACTCGGCTTGGCCCACCATCACGCAGGCGCCGGTCACGGCGAGGTAGTTGCGGTTGGCCAGACTCGAGCCGTGATACCCGGCGTCGTCACCGGGGAAGCCACGGCGGACATGGTCGGGCAGACCCTCGCCGAAGACCACGCCGGCATGCTGAAGGCTGCCGTCCTCGAACAGGAGCTTGGGGCCGACCGCGCCGACGCCGGGGATGGCGAGCTGCGCCAGCATCGCCTCGATCCAGTCCGGCGTGATGACGCTGATGTCGTCGTTGAGGAACACCAGAACCTCGCCGCTCGCCGCCCTTGCGCCGAGATTCATCTTGGCGGCGACGTTGAAGACCGGCTTGTCCCAGGTGACGGTGCGCGCCCCGAACCGCTCGACAGCGGCCCGCGTCTGCGGGCGCAGGTCGCCGTTATCCACCGCCACGATCTCGATGTTGTCGTAAGTGCCGGTCTCGCGGATGCTGGCGAGGCAGGCGGCGAGCAGATCGATAGGGCGCCCGCCGATGAGGCTGTCGCGCCCGGCGGTCGGGATCACGAGGGAGACGAGCGGGCGGGTCGCGAGCGCGCGCCGCAGGGCGAAATGCACGGGGCCGAGCGCGCGGACGGCATCGAGCCCACCGGTGCGCCGGGCGCGTCCGGCGAGCGCGCGGGCGGCGGCCTCCGGGTCGGGCGCGGCGGCGCGGCGATGGCAGAGCACCTGCGGGATGTGGCCGACGCGCTCGCTGCGCTCCGTCACGCGGAGCGCGAGGTCGTAATCGGCCGCGCCCTCGCTCTCGCTCGGAAAGCCGCCGACCGTCCGCACCAGGGCGGTCCGGTAGAGAGCAAGCCCGCCGATGTAGAAGCTGCTCTCCAGCGTCTCGGGCGACCAGCCCGGCTTGAAATGCGGATCGCAGCGCTCGCCGTCCGGCCCGATCCGATCCTCATCCGTGTAGAGCAGGTCGAGATCGGGCTCGCGGGCGAGCCGCCGGACGAGGGCGAGAAGCGCCTGCGGCGCAAGCCGGGCGCCGGGCTCCATCGGGGCGAGATAGGGGCCGCGCGCCTGCGCCAGCGCCGCATCAAGGGAGGCCGCTTTGCTTTTCGCGGGCGGGAGCAGACGGATGCGGCCGTCCTCCGTCGCCAGCGCCTCGAGTGCCGCCGATGGTGCCGCGGCGAGGCACAATTCCCAATCCGGGTAGACCTGCGCCCGCAGGCTCTCGACCGTCTCCCCGAGCTGGACCGGATCGTCGCCGCCCGCCACCAGCAGAGAGATCCGCGGGCGCTCCGGCAGGGCTCCGAGCTGCGCGCGCATCGTCTCGATGGAGGGCAGGGCCTTGGCTTCCACCGCCTGAATCCAAGCGGCGTACGTGGCGGGCGGACGACGGGTCTGGGCGGCGCGGGTGAGGCGGCGCCAGATTTCGCCCGGCGGCACGCTGCGCAGGAGGCCGACGGCGCGCCGCAGGAGGCGCAGCGGCCGACGTTCCTGCGGCGGCAACCGTTCGATGATCTTTCGAGCGGACAGGACGGCCGCCTCGATCCGGTCCGCCGGCGCGATCCGCACCGCGTCGAGGCGGAAGCGCGGGCCCGCCTCGGCGGCCTCCAGGCGCAGCGCGCGTGTGCCGGGCGGCAGGCGGATCAGGTCGTCGGTGCCGTCCGCCCGCACGGTGAGCCGGTAGCGGCGCAACTCGGCCTCGCCCTGCGCCTCGACCGCGAGCACCGGACGCACCGAATCCGGACGGCAGCGGATGCGGATGCGTTGGCCCGACAGGGCCGACACCGCGTCCGCCGGGCCGAGCGCGAAGACCGGATCGGGGCCGGTCGCGCTCCAGGCGTCGTCCGCACGAAGGCGCAGGTCACGCAGGGGATAGAGGCCGAGCGCCTCGCGGCGCTTCATGGAAACAGCCCGTCGTCTCGGTTCCGGTGGAAGCTCATACGGCGCGGGAATCCACGAAATCGGCCGCGCCGTGAAGCGGTTTCTTGCAAAAGCGGTGTGTTGTCGGCCCTGTGTCGGCACAGCGAAGGGTTTCTGTCATCGAAGTTTCATCGCCGGTCGGCAGATGCTTGCCCTGCGGGCCGCCCAGAGGGCACTCTTTCCGGGCAGCGTTCAGGAGCCCGCACGTCCGTGAAGGGAAACCGGATCATGTCGGCGGCAAACGAAGTGGTCGCCGTGGCGGCACACGGCGAAGCTCCCGCTCAGCCGGGCGGTCGAAACGCGGCAAAAGACAAGGCGGGCAAGACCGTCAAGCGGCTGCGCCCCCCCGCGGCCAAGAGCGTCGGCTGGGCGCTGGTCCAGGCGGCGCGGCTCCACCGCGCCCGGATCGGCGACCGGCTCGCCGAACTCGATCTGTTCGCCGGCCAGGAGCAGGTGGTGCAGGCGCTGGCGGCGGCCGGCAGCATGACCATGGGCGATCTCGCCGCGACCCTGCGGGTGCGCCCGCCGACCGCCTCGAAGACGATCTCGCGGCTCGCCGCCCTCGGCTTCGTCGAGCGCCGGGCCGAGGCCGGCGACGGGCGCATTGTGCGCGTGCGCCTCACCGAGACGGGCTTTGCCAAGGCCGCCGCGATCGAGCGGATCTGGGACGAGGTCGAGGCCGAACTGCTCGAAGACTTCGACAACAAGGAGCGCCGCCGCCTGCGCAAGCTCCTGCGCCGTGTCGCCCGCAGCCTCGCGGGCGCCGCGGGCGTGTCCGGTCACGAAGAGGCCGATGCCGAGATCGACGGCGAGGCCGACGACGAGGACGAGGCTTTGCTGGCTCCGGGCACGGTGGCGCAGTCGTCCTGAAGCGAAGCCGGCGGCGCGCAGCCCCTATCGAGAGGTTTCGCCTCGCCACGTGTCGTGTGGCCAGCCGATTCTTGAGACTCGGCGTCTGGGGCAATGTGCTCGCCCGACCGGTCAGGCCCGCCCGGCGGGCACCATGTCGGCGAGATCCACCTGGGCCGGGCGGGAGAGGGCGGCGGCCAGCATTGCTTCCAGGACGATGAGGTCGGTTTCCGGGTCGGGCTCCCAGCCGCAGGGGCAGTGCCCGTCGGGGCCGTGAGCGGCGGCCACCTGCCGGTAGAGCGTGCCGACGGTGCGCGCGGCGGCTTCGAGTGCGGCCATGACATGCATCGGCTCGCGCTGAAGTGCCTGCCAGAACGCGGTCGTGAGCGCCCGCTCCAACGTGCCTTGCGCGTGACGCTCCGCCGCGTCGGGCGGGGCCGTGACGAGACCGGCGCTCATGCCTGCACCTGCGCCCGCACGTCGACCGGCACCAGCCGCGGCGGTGTCGCGTCGCCCGGCTCTAGCCCGACCAGGGATTCGAGGCCACCCCGGCTCAAGCCGAGGGAGGAGCCGTCCCACCACGCGAGGCGCACGGATTCGAGCAGGGCGTCGAGGGCCGCCAGCAGACCAGCCAAGCCGCCGGAGCCGTCGCGGACCGAGGACTGCGTATCGGCCCGCGACGGCCACGCGCTGACGTGAGAAACGTTCGGAAATGTCAGAAGGTGCGCCATGCATTCATCATGGCTCAATCTGTCGATATTTCGCAAGCGATCTTCAAAACATTGGAAATGCTTTAATTGAATTCTGTTCTGAAGCTTTGCGCTATCGATTTAGAACAATTCAACTCGCTTCAAAAAATCACTACGGCATCTCGGTTTGGCGCGGCCGGACGGTGTCGATCAGCGGACGGGCCGGTCGAAGGCCGTCTCGGGGTAGGGCTCGCCCTTGAGGGTGAAGTGCCACCATTCCTGCGCGTAGGGCGTGAAGCCGGCGCGAATCATCGCATCGCGCAGGCGGTTACGGTTGCGCGACTGGCTCGGGCTGACGCCGGGAAAATCCGTCGCCGAGGCCGGGTCGAACAGGTCGAATGGCGTGCCCATGTCGAGTTCGGCGCCGTCGGCTTTTCGCACCAGCGTCAGGTCCACGGTGGAGCCGCGGGAATGCGACGAGCGCTCGGCGATGTAGCCGAGGCGGAACAGATCCGCCTTGTCCGTCTGCGGGTAGTAGGCCGCCTTCATGCGGGTGTCGGCCGGGTCGCGCGCCCAGGCGGCGAAGTCGGCCACCGCCTGGCGCGGACGGTAGCAGTCGAACACCTTCAGGCCGAGGCCGTCCGGTGCCAGCGACGCCTGGACCCGGCCCAGCGCGTGGGCGGCCTGCGGGGTGAGCAGGCAGCGGGGCGCCTCGTAGCCGGCGATCGGCCGGCCGACGAAGTTGTCGGAGCCGGCATAGCGCATGTCGAGGGCGAGCCCCGGCACGTGCCGGGCGGCATCGACGAAGGGATCGCTCTCCGCCCCGGCCGGCTGGGATGCCGCGAGGGTGAGGCCGGCCAACGCGGCGCGCATCAGGCCCGCCATGCCAGCAGCCCCGCGCCCGTCGCGATCAGCCCGACGCCGAGCCAGTGATGCGGTGCGAGGCGTTCGCCGAGGAAGAGGACGCCGAACACGGCCACCAGCACGACGCTCAGCTTGTCGAGCGGTGCGACGCGACCGGCGTCACCCAGGGCGAGCGCCCGGAAGTAGCAGAGCCAGGACGCCCCGGTGGCGAGCCCCGACAGGATCAGGAAGACGAGATTTCTGCCGGAGACGCGGCCCAGTTCCTGCGCCTGTCCGGACGCGACGAGGATCGCACCGGCGAGCGCCACCACGACGAGCGTTCGAATGAAGGTCGCCGCATCCGGCGCGACGCCGTCGATGCCGACCTTGGCGAGGATCGCCGTGGCGGCGGCGAACCCGGCGGAGAGGAGGGCCCAGAAGCGCCACGACAGGAGCCATTCGCTCACCGCTTCCTCCATCACAGGGCGTGGCGCATCACGATCAAGGCCAGGGCCAGCCCGCCGATGCCCGCCAGAACCGAGACGAGCACGTAGGCGATGGCCGCCAGCCCGTCGCCGCGCTCCATCAGGGTGAAGGCTTCGAGGGAAAAGGTCGAGAAGGTGGTGAAGCCGCCGAGGATTCCGGTGGCCACGAACAGCCGCGCCTGGGGCGGCCCGCCGCGAAGGGCGAACCAGCCGGTGACGATCCCCATCAGCACGGAGCCGGCGACGTTGATGCCGAGCGTGCCCCACGGGAAGCTCGCCCCGAGCCGCACGGCCCAGAAGTTGATCCCGTGGCGCATCACGCCGCCGAGGCCGGCACCGAGGAAGACGAGAAGGGTGTTCAAGGCTTAGGGCTCGGGATGAAACGCCGTCACGGCGCGGGCTTGCAAGGCGCGTGCAGATCTAGCGCATCGAGCGGCCGGAGGCGCGCTCCGTCCGAAACCGGTGCGCTGTGCAATGACGGTTAGGGCCATGCGCGGCCGTCTTTGCGAGCGTCAGCGACGCGAATCCAGGCACCACGACGGTCAGAGGTCGTGGAGGGGCCGCCGGAGCCGGCTCTTCAAGAGGAAGCCCCGCCGGCACTGGGCCGACGGGGCTCCGGTTTCGAGGCAACGGGACGGTTCAATCCTCGCCCAGAATCTTATCAGGCGTGATCGGCAGGTGGCGGATGCGCTTGCCGGTGGCGTGGTAGACCGCGTTGGAGATCGCGGCGGCCACGCCGACGATGCCGATCTCGCCGAGCCCCTTCACGCCGAGGGGGTTCGCCTTGTCCTCCTCGTCGACGAAGATCACGTCGATGTCGTGGATGTCGGCATGCACCGGCACGTGGTACTCGCCGAGATTGTGGTTCATGAACCGGCCGATGCGGTGGTCGAGCATCGATTCCTCGTGCAGGGCCGAGCCGATGCCCATGACGACGCCGCCGAGGATCTGGCTGCGGGCCGTCTTCGGGTTGAGGATCTTGCCCGCCGCGATGGCCGAGACCACGCGGGTGCAGCGCACTTGGCCGAGTTCCTCGTCGATCTTCACCTCCGCGAAGATCGCCGAGTGGGTGTAGGCCTCGTATTCCTCGGCGAAGTCCTTGTCCGGGGCGGCCTCGCCGGTCGCCTCCAACTTCTGAGTTCCGGTCGCCTTCAGCACGTCGGTGAGCGCCACGCTCTTGGAGGGATCGCCCGCCACCTCGATGCGGCCGTTCGTGAACACCACGCGCTCGAAATTGACGTTGGCCAGCGGAGAGTTCTCCATGCCGCGCGCCAGCTTGAACGCCTGCTCGGCGATATCGCGGCAGGCCTTCATCACGGCGGTGCCGGAGGAGGCTGCCGTCCACGAGCCGCCGGCCACGGGGGCCTTGGCGAGCTTGGTGTCGCCGAGCTTGGTCGTGACGTGGTCGAGGGGCAGCCCCAGCGTGTCGGCGGCGATCTGGGTCAGGATCGTGTAGGTGCCGGTGCCGATATCGCCTGTCTGGTTGCCGACCTCGAGCCGGCCATCCGCGGTGAGCACGGCCTGCGCACTCGACTGCATCATCATCGATTCCCAGATGCCGGTCGCCATGCCCCAACCGACGAGTTCCCGGCCCTCGCGCATGGAACGCGGCTGCGGGGTTCGCCGGCTCCAGCCGAAGCGCTCGGCGCCCTGGCGGAAGCAGTCCTTGAGCGCCTTGGAGCCGAACGGCTTGTCCTCGGTCGGGTCGCTCTCGGTGTAGTTTTTCAGGCGAAGCTGGATCGGATCCTGGCCGGTGGCGTAGGCCAGTTCGTCCATCGCCGTCTCGATGGCGTAGACGCCGGTCACGGCGCCGGGCGCGCGCATGTCGCCCGGCGTCGGGGTATCGAGCTTGGCGAGGCTGTAGGTGAGTTTGACGTTGTCACAGTCGTAGAGCACGCCCGACCAGTTGACGACGACCTCCTGATAATCCTCGTAGGCCGAGGTGCCCTGCACCGCGTCGTGCTTGAGCGCGGTGAGCTTGCCCGAGCGGTCGGCGCCGAGCGAGACGGTCTGGAGCGCCTCCGAACGGTAGGTGAACGACCACATCTGGTCGCGGGTCAGCGTCACCCGCACCGAGCGGCCAAGATCCTTGGCCGCCAGCATCGCCAGGAAGAGCTGGTATTGCGGGCGAAGGCCCGAGCCGAAGCCGCCGCCGAGATAGGGGTTCAGCACCCGCACCTGCTCCGGCTTCAGGCCGAACGCGCTGGCGATGTAGTCGTGAGTGTTCGAGACGCCCTGGATCTTGTCGTAGACGGTGTAGGTGCCGTCCTTCTCCACGACGACGGTGGAGGCGTGCGGCTCCATCGGGTTGTGGTGTTCGTCGGCCATCCGGTACTGGCCGTTCACGCGGATCTCGGCCGCGTCGAACGCCTTTTCGGCATCCCCCCACGGCTCCGGTGGCGGCTTGATGCCGGAGCGCTTCATCGGCGGATCGTAGGCCTCGGGCGCCTGGGCTTCGAGATTGGTGCGCGGGGCGACGACCCCGTAATCGACCCGCACAAGGGAGGCGGCGTAGCGCGCCGTCTCGAAATCCTCGGCGACGACGAGGGCCACCGGCTGGCCGGAAAAGACGATCCGGTCAGTCGCCAGCGCCTGGAACGGCGCACCGGGGGGCGCTACCGCGTCCTGGTAATCCTCCGGGTTGTCGGACGTGGCCGGGCGGTTCTCGTGGGTGATCACCTTGATGACGCCGGGAACCGCTTCCGCGGCGGAGGCGTCGATGCTGCGGATGCTGCCCTTGGCGATGGCGCTCGACACCACCACCCCGTAGGCGAGGTCGGGGGCGGCAAACTCGCCGGCATATTTGGCGAGGCCGGTGACCTTGGCCGGTCCGTCGACGCGGCTGACGGCACTGCCGACGAAACGGTCGCGGCCAGCCGCCGTGCTGATCTGAACGGTCATGGCTGCTCCTTACTGGATGCGCTTGTCGGACTGGGACTGGGGCGTGCCGGCGGCAGCCTGCTCCAGACCGCGGACGATGGCGCGGCGCGCCAGCTCGATTTTGAAGCCGTTGGTCGTCTGCGGCTTGGCCTCGCGCAGGATCAGGTCCGCCGCCGCCTTGAAGGTCTCGCGGGTGGCGGGCTTGCCCTGCAGCAGAGCCTCGGCCTCGGTGTTGCGCCAGGGCTTGTGGGCGACGCCGCCGAGCGCGAGGCGCGCGGTGCGGATGGTCTGGCCGTCGAGTTCGAGCGCGGCGGCGACCGAGACCAGCGCGAAGGCGTAGGAGAGCCGGTCGCGCAGCTTCAGGTAGGTGTGGTGCTTGCCGCCAAAGCCCTTGGCCGGCAGGTCGATGGCGAGGATGATCTCGCCGGGCGCGAGGTTGGTGTCCTTGGCCGGATTGTCGCCCGGCAGGCGGTGGAAGTCGGCGAACGGGATCGCGCGCTCGCCCTGCGGCCCGCTCACCTGAACGGTCGCCTCCAACGCCGCGAGCGCCACGCACATGTCGGAGGGGTGGGTGGCGATGCAATGTTCGCTGGTGCCGAGGATCGCGTGGATGCGATCGACGCCGCCGATGGCCGAGCAGCCGGTGCCGGGCTCGCGCTTGTTGCAGGGCGTGGCCGTATCGTAGAAGTAGTAACAGCGGGTGCGCTGCAGCAGGTTGCCTCCGGTCGAGGCCGCGTTGCGCAGCTGCGCCGAGGCGCCGGCCAGGATCGCATCCGCCAGCAGCGGGTAGCGCTCGCGGATGCGGACATCGTAGGCCAGCGTCGCGTTGGTGACGAGGGCGCCGATGCGCAGGCCGCCGTCGCGCTCCTCGATCGCGCCGAGCGGCAGGCGGGTGATGTCGATGAGCTTGCCCGGCCGCTCGACGTCGTACTTCATCAAGTCGATGAGGTTGGTGCCGCCGGCGATGAAGCGGGCCGCCGGGTCGCTGCCCAGCGCCTGCACCGCCTCCGCCACCGTGCTGGGGCGAACGTAATCGAAGCGGTTCATCGGGCGTCTCCCTGGTGCATGACCACTTCGATGGCATCGACGATGTTGGTGTAGGCGCCGCAGCGGCAGATGTTGCCGCTCATCGCCTCACGGATCTCGTCGCGCGTCTTGGCGTGGCCTTCGTTCATCAGGCCGACCGAGGAGCAGAGCTGGCCCGGCGTGCAGTAGCCGCACTGGAACGCGTCGTGCTCGACGAAGGCTTCCTGGATCGGGTGAAGGCTGTTCTTGCCCTCGCGCTGGGCGAGGCCGGCGAGTCCCTCGACGGTGGTGATCTCGGCGCCGTCCTTCATCACCGCGAGCGTGAGGCAGGAATTGATGCGGGTGCCGTTCACGAGAACGGTGCAGGCGCCGCACTGGCCGTGGTCGCAGCCCTTCTTGGTGCCGGTCAGATCGAGGCGCTCGCGCAGGAGGTCGAGCAGCGTGGTCCAGGGCGCCACCTGAAGCGCGCGCCGCTCGCCGTTGATGGTGAGCGTGATGCCGATTGTCCCGACGGCGCCGGGCGAACCGCTATCGATAAGCATGGTGACATCCGTGATGAGGCGCAGGCCCGCATGGACGAAACGCGGCACCGTGGGTGTCGCGAGGGGCCGGACGGAGTGCGCGTCTTGAAAGGGCGTAGGCTCGGGGGCCCGCGCCGGGTCGTGTCGATAACCATTCCAAGGTGGCCCTGTTCCGTTGATCCCTGTGGAACGGGCGGCGCCGCGCGATTACGGACCGGCGAGGCTTGGACGTGCGCTTCCCGGTCGGCCGGGGTTCCGCGGGGCGAGAAGCTCGGCTAACGCTTGCCCCGCACGCCGACTTCGAGGAGCCGCCATGGCCGATGCACTCGACCCCGTCCTCAACGACATCGACCGCGATCTGGACAACAGCCTGGAGCGGCTGTTCGCGTGGCTGCGCATTCCCTCGATCTCGACGGATTCCGCCTATGCCGGCCATTGCCGCGAGGCGGCGCGGTGGCTCGAAGGAAACCTGACGGCGCTCGGCTTCGAGACCAGCGTCGAGGAAACCTCGCTGCATCCCGTCGTGCTGGCGCACCGCCCGAAGCCGGGGGCGCCGCACGTGCTGTTCTACGGCCATTACGACGTGCAGCCGGTCGATCCGCTGAACCTGTGGCGGACCTCGCCGTTCGAGCCGCGCATTGAGGAGGCCGACGGCAGCAAGCGCATCGTCGCCCGCGGTGCGTCCGACGACAAGGGTCAGGTCATGACCTTCGTCGAGGCCTGCCGGGCGCACCTCGCCATGAACGGCGACCTGCCCGTCGGCGTCACCATCCTGATCGAGGGCGCCGAGGAGAACGGCTCGCAGGGGTTGCCCGAATGGGTCGAGGCCAACCGCGCGCGGCTGAAGGCCGACGTGGTGCTCGTCTGCGACACCGGCATGTGGGATCGGCAGACGCCGCAGATCACCACCTCGCTGCGCGGGCTCGCCTATTACGAAGTGAAGGTGACCTGCGCCGACCGCGACCTTCATTCCGGCTTCTTCGGCGGCGCCGCAGCCAACCCGATCCACGTCCTGTCCCGGATCATCGCCGACCTGCACGACGCAGAGGGCCGCGTGACCCTGCCGGGCTTCTACGACGGCGTGCGCGAGCCGCCGCCCGAATTGCTGGAGCAGTGGCGTGGCCTCGGCCTTACCGCGGAAAAGTTTCTCGGCCCCATCGGCCTGAAGGAGCCGGCCGGCGAGCGCGGGCGCCTGCCGATCGAGCTGATCCAGTCGCGGCCGGCCTGCGACGTGAACGGCATCATCGGCGGCTATACCGGCGAGGGAACGAAGACCGTCATCGCCTCCCAGGCCTCCGCGAAAGTCTCGTTCCGCCTCGTGGACGGCCAGGACCCGGAGCAGCTCTCGAAGACCTTCGAGGCGTTCGTGCGCGAACGCATCCCTGCCGACTGCTCGGTCGAGGTGGTCTGCTACAAGGGCTCGCGGGCGGTGGCCTTACCCTACGACATGCCGCAGCTCGCCGCGGCCCAGGCCGCGCTCTCGGCCGAGTGGGGCCGCGCGGCGGTGGCGGTGGGGGCCGGCGGCTCGATCCCGATCGTCGGCGATTTCAAGCGCATCCTCGGCCTCGACACCCTGCTGATCGGCTTCGGCCTCGACGACGACCGCATCCACTCGCCCAACGAGAAGTACGAGCTGACGAGCTTCCACAAGGGCACGCGCTCTTGGGCGCGGATCCTCTCGGCGCTGGCGCAGGCCTAAGCGGCGCGGCGGCGATGCGAATGGATCTTCCAGGCCACATTCCTCATCCTGAGGTGCCCGTGTCAGCGGGCCTCGAAGGATCCTCCAGGGATCGCGCGGGATCTGGACGATCCTTCGAGGCCGCTGCGCGGCACCTCAGGATGAGGCTGTGGGTAGGAGGCCCGACGAACGCCCCGGCAGATGGCGTGACGGCATGAGCGCCACTGCGGTTGTGCGGCCGACGGGGGACGGGACTGTATCCGTACCTGGGCAACTCGTGGAGGCCGCGCCCGGCGCCTGCGTGCTGCGCTTTCCCCTGCCGCCGTCGCTGCCGATTCCACTGCATGTCGCGGCGCCGGAGACGGTGCGACTGGTGACCTGGGTCTTTTCCGGCCTCGAAGCGGGTGCGCCGGACGGTCCCGTCTGCCTGCTGGCGCTCGAGGTGGAGGGTGCTGCGTTGCGCGAGAGCGTCACCCTCGCCACGCATTTCCGCGACCTCGTGGTGCGGCCCGAGCCGGCCGCGAACGATGTTCTGTCCTCGGACGAGCAGACCCTGCTCGCGAGGGCGCTGCTCTCGTCGGGTACGGCCGGGCTCGCGCCGCTCGGACGCCTGTTCGGCCTCGTCGAGGCGGCGGTCGCCGCTCTGCCGGTCGCCGAGGATGCGCCGGACCTCGCCGCCGGGGATCACGGCTGGTCGCTGGGCGGCACCGCGATCCCGCACGGCCTGCTGTTTCGCGCGCCTGCGGGCTGGGGCTGTGCGCGGGTTGCAGAGGCACGGCTGCGCTTTGGCCGGCACCCGCGCCAGCAACTCGCGCTCGAACCCGTCTGGGGCGCGGCACCCGAGGGTCTGCCCGAGCGCTCCTTCGCGCTCCACGCCCACGGCTTCACGGCGCTGACGATAGGGGCCTCGTGATGCCGCCCGACCGCGCGGACAAGCCCGCGATCCTCGTGCTCGCACCGATGCCGGCCGCGCCCGTGAGCGCCGGAAACCGGCGCCGGTTGGCGGCCACCTGCGAGGCGCTGACCCGCGGCGGCTTCGCCATCGATCTCGCCTATTACGCCCACGAGGATCAGATCTACCGCCGCTTCGGCCAGCACCCGCCGACCGATCTCCTGGAAATGGAGCGGACGTTCCGGAACGTCTTCCTGATCGAGGCGCGGACCGTGATCCCGCTCAAGACGCGCTCCACCGCGTTCGGGATCGACGAATGGTGCCCGGACGAGGTCGGTGACTTCGTCGCGTGGTACTGTTCCGCCTACCCCGAGACCGGCGCGGTGCTGGTGAACTACGTCTTCCTGTCGCGCGCCCTGGAGCGGGTACCGCCGGGGGTGCTCCGGCTCATCGACACCCACGACCGCTTCGCCGGCCGCCAGACCCAGTACCGCCCGTTCCGCGCCGAGCCGAACTTCTTCTATACCGATGCGGCCGGCGAAGCGGCGGGGCTGTCGCGGGCCGATGTCGTGCTGGCGATCCAGGCGGCGGAAGCCGGCTATTTCGCCGGTTTGACCGACAGCCGTGTCCTGCTGCTGCCGCCGCATTTCCCGGCTCAGACGCCGTTCGCCGTGCCGGAGCGGGTCGCCCGCATCGGCTTTCTCGGCCACGGCAACGACCCGAACCTGTTCTCCATCGGCCGCTTCATCCGCGCGTGGCACGACGGCTGGACCCCGGATCGGCCCGAACTCGTCATCGCCGGCGAAATCTGCCGCAGCCTGCCCGGCGTCGAGGGACCGGGCGTGCGGCTGCTCGGCTATCTCGACCGGCTTGAGGATTTCTACGCGCAGGCCGACCTCGTCGTGGCGCCGATGCTGATGGGCTCCGGGCTCAAGATGAAGGTCGGCGAGGCGCTCTCCTTCGGCCGGCCGGTGATCGGGACCGAGATCGGTCTCGAAGGCTTCGAGCCGGTGGAGCCGGCCCATCGCTGCCGCGACGCGGAGGCGGTGAAGATGGCGGTGCTGGCGGTGGCCGCCGACGCTGAGGCCCTGGCGCGGCTGACGCGGGCGAGCGAGGCGCTGTTCACGCGCTACGCCGCAACGGCGCTGGCGGCCGAGGTGGAGCTGATCGAGTTGCTAAGAGCGCATGGAGGTGACCGTACGTCCCCCTCTCCCCGCAGGCGGGGAGAGGGTCGTGACGACCACGTCGTCGGCGCGACGAGCGGTAGCGAGGGTGAGGGGGCGGATCAGCTCGAGACTCCTTCGTCGACGCTCCCTCACCATCGCTTGCCGGCTCGCTCTGCGGATGGCGAGGTCGGCAGAGCCCTCTCCCCGCGTGCGGGGAGAGGAAAGGCCAATCCGGATGCGGGGTCGATCGTCATCCAGGGCGGCGGTCTCGTCCTGACTTGCGAAACCTCCGCCCGCTCCCGGCCCGCCGCCGACCCCGATCTCGGCGTGCTGGTCGCCACGGAGCGGCGACCCGGGCATGGTACGGCTTCGGTCTACACGCCGCGGCGTCAGCGCTGGTTCGCCCGTGCGGAGGTGTCCGCCGACGGCGCGGCGCCCGATCTTGGCGCGCTCGATGTCGCCCTGTCGCCCGAATGGGTGCGCGAACGAAAACTGCCGCCCGCAACCCGCGCGGCGCTGGCCCGCGCCTTCGCCCGGATTCAGGCGGATTGGGAGACGGAGGGCCGGATCGTCGGCTGCGCAGGGGATCGCCTTGAGATCGAAACCCTGCTGCCCGGCGTGCTCGTCCACGGCACCCATCCGGCCGCCGCCTTCCTGGTGGTGGGGGAGGGCGCTTCCGAATGGCGCCTGGAGCGGGTCACGCCGCTCCATCGGCGCAAGATCGACGGCTATGCCGACCTCACCGGACGCCTGCCCGCGCCGCTACCCGTGAGCCTGTCCTTCCGCGCGGCGGTCATGCCCCCGTCGAGCGGGTGCCTCCTGTTCCTCACCGATGACGGGATCGGCCGGATCATTCTGCCGGAGGGCGTGGCTTAGCCCATGAGCGAAACCCCCGCCGTCCCCTTGCTCGACACCGTCGATCCCGGCACAGGCCGCCGCGCGGCGCTGGCCGAGGCCGCGCTGATGGTCGAGGCGATCCAGCGCAACGGCGTGCGCCTCGCCTTCGCGCCGCAGCCCGATCCGGACGTCTCCATCGTCATCGTCGCCCGCGATGCCCGCCACCTCCTGGCGCTCACCCTCTATCGCCTCTGCGCGAGCCAGGCGCTCGCGGGCGTGACCTTCGAGGTCGTGCTGGTCGACAACGCCTCCGCGCCGGAGACCCGCGCCCTCTACCCGCATCTCGACGGGGTGACGCTGATCGAGAACGCCACCAACACCGGCTTCGGGCCCGCCTGCAACGCGGGCGCGGCAAGGGCGCGGGGGCGCTTCATCCTGTTCCTCAACCCGGATGTCGATCTCCTGCCCGGCGCGCTGGCGGCGATGGTCGCGACCTTCCGCGATCATGAGGGCGCCGGCATCGTCGGCGCCCGCCTCGTCTTCCCCGGCGGCATGTTGCAGGAATCCGGCGCGGGCTTTCGCGACGACGCACAACTCACCCATCCCCACGGACGCGGCAACGCCGACCCCTTCGCCCCCGAACACGCCGCGACCCGCGATGTCGGCTACGTCTCGGGCGCCGTGCTGATGATCGAGCGGGCCCTGTTCGAGGCGCTCGGCGGTTTCGATCCGCTCTTCGCCCCGGCCTATTTCGAGGACACCGATCTCTGCCTGCGCTGCCATCAGGCCGGGCGGCGGGTGATCGTGCAGCCGCGCGCCACGGCGATCCACTACGAGAACGCCACCAGCGCCCGCCGCGAGGATGTGGAGGCGCTGCTCGACCGCAACCGCGCCCGCTTCCTCGACCGGCACCGGCAGAGCCTGTTCGCGCAGGGGCCGCAGCCGCGGGGGACCGGCCTTCTCGACCACGATCCCTGGCGCCTGCGGGTGCTCTACGTCGATGATCGGGTGCCGCATCTCGATCTCGGCGCCGGCCTGCCGCGGGCCAACGCCATCCTCAACGCCATGGCGGATCTCGGCTACGCGGTGACGTTCTTCCCGAACTACGAGGCGGATGCGGAGGAGGCGCGGCGCTACCGCGACCTCGATGAGCGCATCGAGATTTCTTACGCCAACGGCGACGAGGGGTTCGCCCGCCTGATCGCCGAGCGGCGCGACCATTACGACGTGCTCTGGGTCAGCCGGCCGCACAACATCCTGTTCGTCACGCAGGCGCTGCACGCCGCCGGGCTCGACCCGCGCAGCTTCGTGCGCTCGAAGGTGATCTTCGATTCCGAGGCCCTGTTCGCCCTGCGCGACTTCGTGACGGAGGCCGCGACCGCGGGCAGCGCGGTGGCCGCCGATCTGGCGTGGCAGGCGGAGCGCGAGACGCGCCTGTTCGGGCTTGCCGACGCGGTGGTCTGCGTCTCGCCCGCAGAGGCGCGGGTGCTCGCCCGCTACAGCGCCTGCAACGCCACCGTGCTCGGCCACGCCCTGACCCGGCCCGAAGCGCCGACGCCGGGCTTTGCCGGGCGCGCGGGCTTCGTCTTCGTCGGCGCGCTCGCCCGCGAGGGGCAGCCCAATGTCGATTCCCTCGACTGGTTTCTTGCGAGCGTCTGGCCGCTCGTGCGGGCGCGGTTGCCGGCAGCGCACCTCACCGTCGTGGGTGGGATCGCGCCGGAGATCCGGGACCGCTACGCGCGCGAGCCGGGTGTGCAGGTCACCGGCCGGGTGCCGCAGACCGAGCCCTATCTCGATGCTGCCCGCGTGTTCCTGGCGCCGACGCGCTTCGCCGCCGGCATTCCGCACAAGGTCCACGAGGCGGTGGCGCGCGGCCTGCCCTGCGTCGTCACGCCGATCCTCGCCGATCAAGTCGGCTGGGCGGACGGCGCCGGCGTCCTCGTACGCGACTGGCGCGACCCAATACCCTTTGCCGAGGCGCTGGTGGCGCTCCACGAGGACGCCGCCCTGTGGGGGGCGGTTCGGGAGGAGGGGAGCCGGCACATCGCCGAGGATTGCGACGCCGAGGCCTTCGCCGCCGCGATCCGGGCTTTGTGCGAGGCGCAGGTCGTCGCATGAGCGCATCCCCCGTCGCCCGCCTCGTCGGCCTTGCCAGCGGGCTCCTGCGCCGCGTCGTGATCGGCCGCGTCCCGAAGCTGTTCGATGCCGCCTATTACCGCGAGCGTAATCCGGGCGTGGCGCGCAGCGGCCTCGACCCGTTCCTGCACTACGCGTGGTTCGGCGCCCGCCGGGACCGCAATCCGAACGCGGATTTCGACACCGCCTTCTACCGCCGACAGAGCGGCCGGACCCGGCTCGACCCCCTGCGCCACTACGGGCAGGTCGGCGCGGCGCAGGGTCTCGACCCGAGCCCCGGCTTCAGCACCAGCCTCTATCTCGCCCGCTATCCCGACGTGGTCGCGGCGGGGATCAACCCGCTCCTGCACTTCCGCACCGACGGCCGGGCGGAAGGGCGCGAGGCGGCGCCCTCGCCGATCGAGCCCGACCGCCTGCGGGCGCTCGACGGCGTGGCGGAGGATCACAGCCTCACCCTGCCGGAGGCCGAGGGCGGACGCTTCGCCCTGACGCTTCTGCGCGAGAGCCCGCTCGACCGCGCGGCGGATTTCGCGCCGCGCTTCTGCCTCCAGCTCTGCGTCGACGGCGTCGAGTACGACGCCCTGCTCGACGCGTTCCGCGCCTTCGAGGCGGGCGCGCAGGCCTCCCTCACCCTGGAGATCGACACGGGCGCCGGCCCGCATCCGCCGATGCCGACGCAGCTCCTCGCGTTCGAGCGCTGCTTCGTCTCCCGCTCCGGCGACGGCCGGATGCTGCATCTGCGCTACGCCGAGTTGCGCGCTTGGGACCTGCGCCTCAAGCGGCCCGGCGTGGCGGCCGTGTTCCCCGGCGGCCATTTCTCGGCGCGGCTGCTGGCGAAAGGAGAGGGGTGGCCGACGGCCTGATCCCCCGCCCGGGCCTTGGGCGAAACCGAGGCGGCGGCGGGCGGCCGGTGCAGGTGGACAAGGCGGAGGCCACGCGGATCGAGGAGAGGATCCGGGCGCCAGAGCCGTATCCGACCTGACCGCATCAAGCCGGCGTCTCGAGGTTCTCGTTTCGACGCGCATTCTCATCGCCGAACCGGTGTCCACTTCGTCGGAAAGCGCTCTGTGAGAGCCGCACGACGCCGAGCCCGTGCCGCGCGGCTTCAGCCTCAGACGGCCCGCTCCGAGAAGATCGCCTTCTTGACGATGGCGTGGACGCCCCAGTTGCCGTCGACCACCTGGGTGATGCCGAAATCGACCGCCACCGACATCAGCGAGATCGCCTCGTCCTCGGTCAGTCCCTTCGCCCGCATCAGGAACTGACGCATCTTGCGGAAGGCGTCGCGCATGGCGAGGTCGAGGGAGGATTTCTGGAAGATCGCGTTCTGCGCGTCCGGGCCGAGATCCTTCAGGTAGTTCGGGTAGCTGAAGCCCGAGAGCACCCAATCGTCTGCGGTTTCGATCATCGGGAAGTCGAGGGCCTCCAGCGAAGTGCCGGCGAGATCCGCCTTTTTATGCAGGATGAACTGGAAGGTGCCGGTGAGCGAGCACTCGATCGCCGTGCCGCAGAGTTCGGAATCGCCCTGGCTCGCATGGGGATCGCCCACCGAGAACAGGGCGCCGGGCACGGCGACGGGGTAATACATCGTCGCGCCCTTGCCGATGCGCCAGTTATCGATGTTGCCGCCGGTGTAGCTCGGCGGAATCGAGTTCACCATCTCCGCCTCGGACGGGGCGAGGCCCATCGTGCCGAAATGCGGGCGGATCGGCACGCGGATGCCCTTCAGCACGTCGAAGCTGCGCTTGGTCTTGGTGTGATCGACCGGAAGGCCGGGATAGTCGATCGTCGGATGCTCGCGGCCGTCCGGATCGGTCACGCCCGGCCAGGGGAAGCTGTAGACGGCCTTGGCCCAGTCGCGCTCGCCGGTCGCATCGACTTCGTAGATGGTGAGAACCTCGCGCTTCTTGGCCCCCAGCATGTCGTTGTAGTGGTAGCCCCACCACGCCGCCGCGTTGCTGCCGAAGGTCCGGCCCTTGAATTTCGGGTTGGCCGAGGGGCGCGGCTCCACGTCGAGGATACGCACCTCCAGCACGTCGCCGGGCTCCGCGCCGCGGACCGCAACCGGGCCGGTGCAGATATGGACGCCGAGACCGCCGCCGGGACCGAGCTTGGAATCCTCCGGTCCGGCGCCGCGGCGCGCGACGCCCTTCTTCTCCTTGGTCCAGAGAAACACGCTCTCGACGCCGGGATCGCCCGTCACCATCCGCTCGGCGTCGTCGTTGGCGTGGTGGGTCAGGGTCTCGATGGTGACGAAGTCGCCCGACTCGATCTCGACCTGGGGTTTGAGAGTCTTCGAGAAGTAGCCCCAGTGGATGGTCTCGGCATGGGCCGGCAGGTGATAGTGAGCGGTCTGCTTCAGCCGGCGCGCGCTGCTCTGCGCCAGGGCCGGGCTCACCAGGGAAAGGCCGCCCGCCGCCAGGGCCGCGGCGCCTCCGGTGGCGACGAAGCTGCTCTTCAGGAAGGCCCGCCGCTCCGGCTCCATGTCGCGCCGGTAGCGCAGCCGATGTTCGGCGAAGGCGGCACAGGTCGGATCGTCACCAAGACACATTGCAGACTCCGGACGCGTTCAACGCCCGGAACTGAATGCAAAATCACAGCCAAGCTCGGGGCCCATCCTCGCGTAAAGGAGGGGGCCCCGAGGCTCGCTGCGTTACTCCGAGAGCGGCCCGACGCCGGGTTCTGCCTCGGGCGCCGTCTCCACCGGCGCCATGGCCTGCGCCTCCACCACCGCTGCGGCGGTGACGTTGACGATGCCGCGGGCGGTGACCGAAGGCGTGAGGATATGCGCCGGCTTGGCCGGGCCGATCAGCAGCGGCCCGACCGGCAGGGCGTCGGCGAGCACCTTGGCGAACTGGAAGGCGATGTTGGCGGCATCCAGATTCGGGAAGACGAGGATGTTGGCCGCGCCCTTCCAGTTCGAGCTCGGCAGCACCCGGTCGCGCACGAGTTCCGACAGGGCCGAATCCGCCTGCATCTCGCCGTCGGCCTGAAGATCGGGCGCGCGCGTCTGGATCAGTTCGAGCGCGCGCCGCATCTTCTTCGCGGAGGCGGAGTCCGACTGGCCGAAATCGGAGTGGCTCAGGAGCGCGATCTTCGGCGTCAAACCGAAGCGACCGACATGGTTCGCGCAGGCGATGGCGACATCGGCGATCTCCTCCGCGCTCGGATCCTGGCGGACATGGGTGTCGGCGAGGAAGAAGGCGCCCTTCTTCGTCACGATCAGGCTCATGCCGGCAAAGTCGATCGAGTCGGGCGAGAGCCCGATGATGTCGCGGATCACCCTCAGCCGCGTCTCGAACCGGCCTTCCAGGCCGCAGATCAGCGCGTCCGCTTCGCCGCGGCGTACCGCCAGCGCTGCGATGACCGTGGAGTTGGTGCGCACCAGCGTGCGGGCGAGATCGGGGGTGATGCCGCGCCGCCCCGCGACCTCGAGATAGGTCGAGACGTAGGCGCGGTAGCGCGGATCGTCCTCGGGATCGATCAGGTCGAAATGTTCGCCCTGCTTGAGGTCGAGGCCGAAGCGCTTGATGCGGGTCTCGATCACCCGCGGGCGACCGACCAGGATCGGCCGGGCCACCTTGTCCTCGACCACGGCCTGTGCGGCGCGCAGCACGCGCTCGTCCTCGCCCTCGGCGTAGATGACGCGTTTCGGGTCGCTCTTCGCCTTGGAGAAGAGCGGCTTCATGATGAAGCCGGAGCGGTGCACGAAGCGATCGAGCGATTCCGCGTAGGCGTCGATATTCTCCACCGGCCGGCCGGCGACGCCCGAATCCATCGCTGCCTTGGCCACCGCGGGGGCGATGCGCACGATCAGGCGCGGATCGAACGGGCTCGGGATCAGCGAACGCGGCCCGAACGGCCGGGCCTCGCCGCCATAGGCGCGGGCGACCACGTCGGACGGCGTCTCGCGGGCGAGCGCCGCGATCGCCTTCACCGCCGCCTTCTTCATCTCCTCGTTGATCTTGTGCGCGCCGACATCGAGCGCGCCGCGGAAGATGTAGGGGAAGCAGAGGACGTTGTTGACCTGATTGGGGAAGTCCGAGCGCCCGGTGCAGATCATGGCGTCGGGCCGCGCCTGCTCGGCCAAGTCCGGCATGATCTCGGGATAGGGGTTGGCGAGGGCCATGATGAGCGGCTTCTCGGCCATCTTTTCGAGATATTCGGGCTTGAGCACGCCGCCGGCCGAGAGGCCGATGAACACGTCGGCGCCGGGGATCACCTCGGCGAGCGTCCGCGCCTCGGTCTCCTGCGCGTAGACGTCCTTCCAGCGGTCCATCAGCTCGGCGCGGCCCTTGTAGACCACGCCCTTGATGTCGGTGACGGTGATGTTCTCACGCGTCGCACCCAGTGAGACCAGCAGGTTGAGACAGGCCAGAGCCGCCGCGCCGGCACCCGAGGTGACGATCTTGGCATCCGAGAGCCGCTTGCCCGCGAGTTCGAGGGCGTTGAGAACCGCGGCTGCGACGATGATCGCCGTGCCGTGCTGGTCGTCGTGGAAGACCGGGATGTTCATCCGCTCCCGGCACCGCTCCTCGACCTCGAAGCATTCCGGCGCCTTGATGTCCTCGAGGTTGATGCCGCCGAAGGTCGGCTCCAGGGAGCAGACCACGTCCACCAGCTTGTCGACGTCCTTCTGGTCCACCTCGATGTCGAAGACGTCGATGCCGGCGAACTTCTTGAACAAGACCGCCTTGCCCTCCATCACCGGCTTGGAGGCCAGCGGGCCGATATCGCCGAGGCCGAGCACGGCCGTGCCGTTCGAGAGCACGGCGACGAGGTTCTGGCGGATGGTGAGGGTGGCGGCTTCCTGCGGGTCGTCGTAGATCGCCATGCAGGCGGCGGCCACGCCGGGAGAGTAGGCGAGCGCCAGATCGCGCTGGTTGCCGAGCGGCTTGGTGGCCTGGATCTCGAGCTTTCCAGGTTTCGGCAGTCGATGGTAGACGAGCGCCCCGGACTTCAGATCCTCGGACATATTGTCGGCCATGGCGATGCCGTCCTCTTCCGCTCGTTTTTGCGCGCCCGCACCCTCTTCTTGCGGGGGGCACTGTTGAGGCATCTGTTGCAACGGCTGAGGCGGGGGCGCAACCCGCACAACGAGACCCGGCTGCATCTGGAAAAGCTGGCCCGGCGCTGGAATTTCACAATTGGCGCATACTCTTACGGCCGACCGAAGGTGCGCTTCCCCGAATCCGGCCAGCGGCTGACGATCGGCCGGTATTGTTCCATCGCGGATCGGGTTGAGATCCTGCTCGGCGGCGACCACCGGCTCGACTGGGTTTCGACCTATCCGTTCGCCGCGATGACCGGCCTGTGGCCGGGGGCAGACGCACCTCAGGATTATCATTCCTCGCGCGGCAACGTGATCATCGGCCACGACGTCTGGCTCGGATCGGGCTGCATGATTCTGTCGGGCATCACCGTCGGGCATGGCGCGGTGGTGGCGGCGCACGCCGTCGTCACGCGGGATGTGCCGCCCTACGCGGTCGTCGCCGGCAACCCGGCGCGGATCGTGCGCCGCCGGTTCGACGAGGCGACGACGGCCGCACTCGTCGAGGCGGCGTGGTGGGACTTCCCGCATGAGACGGTGATGCGGTGGATCCCGCTCCTGCAGAGCGGACGGGTGGCGGAGCTGATCGACGCGTCGCGGGCCGAGCGTGCCGTTGCGGGCGCGCCGCGATTGCCGTAACCGGCCGGCACGACTTCCAGGAACGCACGACCCATGTCCGAAACCCCTCCCGATCGCCTCTCGGTCAATCCGAACAGCCCCTATTACGACGAGGCGGTCCTCGCCCGGGGCGTCGGCATTCGCTTCAAGGGTGCCGAGAAGACCAATGTCGAGGAATACTGCGTCAGCGAGGGCTGGGTGCGGCTCTCGGCCGGCAAGGCGCTCGACCGGGCCGGCAATCCGATGACGGTGAAGCTCAAGGGCACGGTCGAGCCGTATTTCCGCGAGGAGCCGGCCGAGGCCTGATTCGGCGGATCGATCGGGGTCGAGAGGGAACGGTGCGGAGGCGCCGACGGGCCGTTGCCGCCCTCCTCGGCCTCGCGCCCCTGCCGGTGATCGCTTCGCGGCGCGGGCCGAGACGGACCGGCTGACGCCCCTCTGCACCGCGGGCGAGGGCGAGCTGACGATCAGCGTGCGGCTCGGCCGCCAATCCGATGGGCAAACCGACGGGACGGAGGAACGCGTGCGATCCGTGAGCCGATCCCCCAGTCCCTCGGCCAGCGGATCGTCGGTCCCTGAAACGAAAGAACCCCGCCGGAGCGGGGTTCGTTGGCGAGGTCCGGTGGATGGGGCTCAGACCGCCATGCGGTCTTCACCCTCGACCGGCTCGCGCAGCACGTAGCCACGGCCCCACACGGTCTCGATGTAGTTCTTGCCCGCAGAGGCGTTCGCCAGCTTCTTGCGCAGCTTGCAGATGAACACGTCGATGATCTTCAGCTCCGGCTCGTCCATGCCGCCGTAGAGATGGTTGAGGAACATCTCCTTGGTGAGCGTGGTGCCCTTCCGCAAGCTGAGGAGTTCCAGCATCTGGTACTCCTTGCCGGTGAGGTGAACCCGCGAGCCCGAGACCTCGACGGTCTTCTGATCGAGATTCACGATCAGGTCGCCGGTGGTGATGACCGACTGAGCGTGGCCCTTCGAGCGGCGGACGATGGCGTGGATGCGCGCCACCAGTTCGTCCTTGTGGAAGGGCTTGGTGAGGTAGTCGTCGGCGCCGAAGCCGAGGCCCTTCACCTTGTCCTCGATGCCGGCCATGCCGGACAGGATCAGGATCGGGGTCTTCACCTTGGCGACGCGCAACGAGCGCAGCACCTCGTAGCCCGACATGTCGGGCAAGTTCAGATCGAGAAGGATGATGTCGTAATCGTAGAGTTTGCCGAGATCGACACCCTCTTCGCCAAGGTCAGTTGTGTAGGTGTTGAAGTTCTCGGACTTGAGCATCAATTCGATGCTCTGCGCCGTGGCGCTGTCGTCCTCGATCAGAAGTACGCGCATCGTGATCCCCACCGGACAGGCCGTTTCGGGGCGCTTGAGACAAGCCGCCGCCGGTCGTCCGCCGATGGCCACGGCGGACGCTCCCTCATTCCCACTTTCGAAACGCTATTCCTTAACCGTTAACAAAACCCGAATCCCGCTTGCAAGCACTGTCTCTTTCGAGTCCGGCAGCGATTCTCCCGATCGTTGGCGATCTGCTCCCCAACACCGTGCGCTCTCCCGAAACCGGGGATGAGCCTCCCCTGCTAACTCCTTCTGTTGTCTCAGGTTGGCTTCTCTGTTGCGGAAAGGTGACGGTGACGATTCGTCGTCGTTCCCGTTCCCGCGAGCGTCGGCCTCGCCATCCGGATGGAGGCCTAGGAGCCTTGGCGAGCGGTCCGGCGGTGTTAAGACATCGGCCGGTTCGGTGGCGGGACGCGGTTAACGGGGTCGGGGCACATGACGCAGGAGCGCGGCTCCGGGGGGCTGGCGGCGGCACTCGCCGCGCTCTCGACCGTCGAGACCCTGGAGACCTTCGGCCGGGTGACGGCGATCCGCGGCCTTCTGGTCGAGGTGGCCGGGCCGGTTTCCGCGATGCGGCTCGGCGGCCGGATCGACGTGATGGTGGAGGGCGCCGGGGTCGCGGCCTCGACGGTGCCGTGCGAGGTGATCGGCTTTGCCGGCGACCGGGCGCTCGCCATGCCGTTCGGCTCGCTGGAGGGGGTGCGCCGCGGCTGTCCGGCCCTGGTGCGCGACGAGGCGGCGGGCGCGATCCGCCCCTCCGCCGCTTGGCTCGGGCGCACCGTCGACGCCCTCGGGCGCCCGATCGACGGCCTCGGCCCCCTCGCGCAGGGGCCCGCGATCTATCCCCTGCGGGCCGACCCGCCCCCTGCGCACGGGCGAAGGCGCGTCGGGCCGCCGCTCGATCTCGGGGTTCGCTGCATCAACACCTTTCTCACCATGTGCCGCGGGCAGCGCATGGGCATCTTCGCCGGCTCCGGCGTCGGCAAGTCGGTGCTGCTCTCGATGCTGGCCCGCTACACCGCTGCCGACGTGGCGGTGATCGGCCTCGTCGGCGAGCGCGGTCGCGAGGTTCAGGAGTTTCTCCAGGACGACCTCGGCGCGGCGGGGCTCGCCCGCTCGGTCGTGGTGGTGGCGACCTCTGACGAGCCGGTGCTGATGCGCCGCAACGCCGCCTACGTGACCCTGGCGGTGGCCGAGTACTTTCGCGACCAGGGCGCGCAGGTCCTGTGCATGATCGATTCGATCACCCGCTTCGCCATGGCCCAGCGCGACATCGGGCTGGCCGGCGGCGAGCCGCCGACCGCCAAGGGCTACACGCCCACCGTCTTCTCCGAATTGCCGCGCCTTCTCGAGCGGGCCGGGCCGGGCGTGGGGGAGGGGGCGATCTCCGGCCTGTTCACCGTGCTGGTGGAGGGCGACGACCACAACGAGCCGGTGGCGGATGCGGTGCGCGGCATTCTCGACGGGCACATCGTCATGGAGCGGCGCATTGCCGAACAGGGGCGCTACCCGGCGATCAACGTCCTGCGCTCGGTCTCGCGCACCATGCCGCGGGCCTGCGACCCGGCCCATCTCCCCACCGTCCGTCGTGCGCGAAAGGTGCTGGCGACCTATGCCGACATGGAGGAGCTGATCCGGCTCGGGGCCTACCGCGCCGGCTCGTCGCCGGAGGTGGATGAAGCGGTCGCTCTCATGCCCGATCTGACGGCTTTTCTGGGGCAGGGTAAGGAAGAAGCAACCTCCATCAGCGAGGGTTATGACCGGTTGGCCGCCATTGTCGGCGGTGCGTGAGGCGGCTTCGGGAAGCGCGTCGGGATAACGGTCCATGTGGATCGCCCGCGCCGATCGGGTCGCGTCCCGGCGTAGCGTGGAGTGGATGGCCCGACATGAAATCGCGTGACACGCTGATCCGGTTGCGTCGGTTCCAGGTGGATGAGAAGCGCCGCAGGGTGGCGCAGATCGAGATGATGATGGCCGACTTCAACCGCATGGCGGCCGAACTCGACCGGGAAGTCTCGCAGGAGGAGGCCCGTGCCGGGATCTCCGATCCGGCCCATTTCGCCTACCCGACTTATGCCCGCGCCGCGACCGGCCGCCGGGACAACATGCGCCAGTCGGCCGCCGCCCTTGAAGGGCAGCTTGCCGAGGCCAAGGCCGAACTGGGCGAGGCGTTCGAGGAACTCAAGAAGGTCGAGATCCTGGAGGATCGCGAGCGCTCCGCCGAACGTGCGGCCGAAGCCGCCCGTGAGCAGGCCGAGATGGACGCGATCGGACTTCGGGCTCGGGCCTGACCGGCGAGATCCTCAAGCGCATTCCGACGAAGTGTGCCGGTTCGTCGAAGGAAGGCGCGTCAACAAGGACCGAGAGGCGCCGGCCTGATGCCATCAGGTCGGAGGCGGCTGTCGGCAGGATGGCCGGGCGCGTCCACGGTTCCCCGCCATCACCCCGGAGGATCCGCATGCCTCGATCCTGCCGGGCGGGCCCGAATGACAGCCGATGCCGGCCTGTCGGCCCCGGGGAGGAACCGCGAAAAGGAAACGAAGTTTTTACCTATGTCGTCGGCAGCGAACCGCATTCTGGCGCGCTCCGCTCTTGCATAGGTGCGACATGCTGCAGTCTGGAACCAAGGTCCTGCTCGCGGCCTGTATCGCCGGCTTCATCCCCTCCGCCGCCCTTGCGCAGCGCGTCATCGCGCTGGATGGAAGCGGGTCTCAGACGATCGCGTGGAATCTGGGGGACGCCCCATCCGTTGCGACGGCGCGAAACGCCGTCACGACGGACGGCATCGCCGATCGGGTCGATACCCTCGGTCCGACATCCGCATCGCCGGCCGTGGTCGCGCAGAACCTCGTCACTCCGAACGGGGCGGCGCCCGTTCCGAATGTGAATGACTGCACCTTCATTCGAGACCCGATCGCCCTGCGCGATTGTATCAACCTCTACGAGGGACAGCGTTTGGGACCGGGGCCTCGGGCCAGCGCGCGTCGCCCGAGCCTGATCACGGACGAGGAGCTGCTCGACGCGGCAGGTCCGATCCCGGGATCGATCAAGGGTCGGTCCTCGGGTCGCCGCGAACGGGTGAGCCCTCCGCCTTCGAGAGGCTCCAACGCGGCCTATATCGATCAGGTCACGCCGTCGCGGTAGGGCAGGGGGCCAGCCCGATCCGCACGGCTTCCCGCCGAGCCGTGCTTTCCTGCCAGATCGATCGCTGCGTTCATCGAGGGGCCATTCCCGACCGCTCGAGCCGCACTGAATGCGATGCTCGCCAGACCCGCCGAATCGGCCAGGGCCGCATCGTTCGGCATGAAAGCGTCATGATCTGACGGCAAGAGCCGGCCCCATCGAGACGGTCGCCCAGTCCCGCTTGCGATGCGCGCGGTCGTGGCGCAGGAGAGACCGCTCCCGAGAGAGGCGGCGGACATCCATGAAAAAAGTCAGTGAAGTCTTCTGGGGCCTGATCGGCCTCGCCGCGGTGGCGGTGTCCTGCTACCTGCTCTGGGGCCAGTTGAAGACCCTGTCCTGGGCGAGCATCGAGGCGGCGTTTGCCGCCATCCCGCTCCACCACTTCCTGCTGGCCGCCCTCTCCACCCTCATCGCCTACGCTGCGCTCGCTTGGTACGACCGGATCGCGCTGCTGCATCTGGGCGTGCGCCACATCTCGTGGCGGTTCGTCTCGCTGTGCTCGTTCACGACCTACGCCCTCTCGCACAATATCGGCGCCTCGGTCTTCTCCGGCGCCCTGGTGCGCTACCGGGCCTACACCTCGAAGGGACTTTCGGCGGCGCAGGTCGCGGTGCTGGTGGCCCTGTGCTCCTTCACCTTCGGACTCGGCACGATCCTGCTCGGCGGCTTCGTTCTGGTCTACGATCCGAACCTTCTCGCGCGGCTCGACAACCTGCTGCCGGCGGTGCTGACCAATCCCGCGACCTCGCGGTTGGTCGGCTTCGGCCTACTCGGTTTCGTCGCGCTCTACGTCCTCGGCTCGGTGCTGCGCTTCCGCCCGCTGACGATCCGCAACTTCAAGATCGAGTATCCGCGGCCCGGGATCATGGTGCGCCAGCTCATCGCGGCGCCGCTGGAGCTGCTGGGTGCCGCCGGCATCATCTACTTCGCCCTGCCGGATGCCCTGAACCCCGGCTTCATCCCGGTGCTCGGCATCTTCCTCGCTTCGTTCTCCGTCGCGCTCGCCTCCCACGCGCCGGGCGGCCTCGGCGTGTTCGAACTCGTGTTCTTCACTGCCATGCAGCTTCAGACCGATGCCGAGAAGGCGCCGGTTCTCGCCGCGGTGCTGATCTTCCGCCTGTTCTACCTGATCATCCCCTTTGCCGTGGCCATCGTCGTGGTGCTGCTGTTCGAGCGCTCCCGCCTCACGAACGCGCTGGGCAAAGACGGCAAGGCCGCGCCGGAGCCGCCGCTCGTCGCGCCCGGCCTCGACAATCACGTGATCGAGCGGCGGCTCGAGAAGAAGGCGGTCTGATCCACCATCCGCGAGGCCCTTGCCGGCGGCCGCTCGCTCGAGCGCGCCGCCGGTTGCGTTTCGGGTCACGAGTTTCGAATTGCACGTCGATTTCGTCGCAGTGACGGCGGGATCAGCGATCCTTACCTCACACCGCTTCCGTGGATGAATGGGACGCGCAGGGTTGCGAGCCCTTCAGGAACGGTTAAGCTTCGACGGAATGGGGAGCCGCTCTGGCTCCTGGATGGACATCATGGCTTCGATCAAAATTCGGGTCGCCGAGGACGGCACCTGTTCGATCTGCCGGGACGGCACGATCATCAGCAAAGGGCTCACCCGTTCGCAGGCGGACCAAATGGTCGCCGTCCTGCGTGCGATCGAGGGACACGCCTGAGCGGCATCCGACTCAAGCGCCGGGCCGTTTCCCGCCTCCCGGCGACGCCGGCTCTCCAACAGAACAACGCGGGCAGATCGCAGAGCCGAGCCGACCTTTTGAGGTGGGCTCGGCTCTTTTGCCTCCGGCTGTCGGCGATCGCCTCAGGCCTCAGGCCGCGCGCACCGTGGCCAGAAAGCGTCGGACTTCGGCCCGCAGGTGATCGGATTGCTGAGACAGCTCCGTGGCGGCACCGAGCACGTGGGCGGCGGCCGTCCCGGTCTGCTCCGAGGCGCGGGCGACGCCGGAGATGTTGTGCGTCACCTCGCTCGTCCCGGTCGCGGCCTGGGCGACGTTGCGGACGATCTCCTGGGTCGCCGCGCTCTGCTCCTCGACCGCCGCCGCGATCGAGGTGGAGACGCTGCTGATCTCGCGGATGCGGGTGGCGATGTCGCCGATCGCTCCGACCGCCGTGCCGGTCGAGCGTTGGATGCGGGCGATCTGCTCCGAGATGTCCGTGGTCGCCCGCGCCGTCTGGCTCGCGAGCTCCTTCACCTCCGCCGCCACCACGGCGAAGCCGCGGCCCGCCTCGCCCGCGCGCGCGGCCTCGATCGTCGCGTTGAGCGCCAGAAGGTTGGTCTGGCCGGCGATGTCGGAGATCATCGCCACGACGTCGCCGATGCGGGCGGCGGCCTCGCTGAGGTCCTGCACCAGCTTGCCCGTCTGCCCCGCCTCGTCCACCGCGGTGCGGGAGAGGGCGGCCGACCCGTCCACCTGCCGGCCGATCTCCTGGACGGAGCTGCCCAGTTCCTCGGCGGCGGCGGCCACGGTGTTGACGTTCGTGGTCGCCTCCTCGGCGGCGGCAGCGACGGCGGTCGACTGGCTGGCGGTCTGGTTCGCGGTGCCGGCGAGGCCCTGCGCGGTCGATTGCAGTTGCGTGGCGGCGCCGCCGATGGTGGTGACGATGCCGGTGATCGTGCCCTCGAAGTCCTGGATCAGGCCGTTGAGCCGCTCGGCCCGCTGCATCTTGAGCGTCTGATCGGCCTCCTGCGCCCCCTGCAGCTGTTCGCGCTCGATGGCGTTGTCGCGGAAGACCGCCACGGCGCGGGCCATCGCCCCGACCTCGTCGTTGCGCTTGGCCTCCGGCAGGGCGATGTCGGTGCGGCCCTCGGCGAGCCGGCCCATCGTCGCCTGCAGCGCGCTCATCGGCCGGACGATCGAGCGGATGATCGCCCAGGAGGCGACGCCGAGAACGAGCAGGATGCCCAGCGCCACGAACCCGAGGCGCTCGATCTGCTCCCACAGGGTCGCCTTCAGGTCGTCGATATGGACGCCGGTGCCGATATAGACCCCCCAGGGGGCGTAGAACCGGAACACGCCGAGCTTCGGCGTCGCCGCCGCATCGGGCGTCCGCTTCCAGGTGTAGACGACCGAGGCCACCCCATCGCGCACGGCGCGCGGCAGCACGTCGGCGATGAAGGCGTAGCCGGTTGTGTCCTTGAGGTCGCGGAAGCTCTGGCCGATGAACTTCGGCGTGGCGTGGGCGACCACGACGACGTCGCGGTCGTAGACGAAGAAGTAGCCGTCCTTGCCGTGCCGCATCGACGTGACGGCGGCATAGGCGGTGGACCGGGCCGCGGCCTCCGTCATCTCGCCCTTCTCGACGCTCTGGCGGTAGTGATCGATCAGGTTGACGGCCGATTCCGTCATCAGGCTGAGACGGTTGACGCGCTGCCCGTACATCGCCTCGTACTGGTAGGTGAGCGCCACGGCGCCGATCGCCACGAGGCTCAAAGCCGCTAGGGCCACCAGAGCATAGAGCTTTCTCGGGATATCGAACCGGAACATCAGCAAACCCCCGAACGCCCCCAGGTTCAACAATCTTATCGTGGGGCAACGTTGCGTTGATAAATGTCCATCGTTAATGATCCTCAAAGTCCGCGCCAGCCGGATTGCGTTCTCGCGGCCGCCTTCGACCTGGGCAGGCCATCGATCAGTATCCGGCTTTACCCCCCAGGGGAGGACAACGTCGTCTTGCGGATCGACGCACGATCCGGCGCGTCTTCCCCGGCATCACCACCGTTATCGGCTGGCCGTCACCGCAGGGCGAGCCGGGGCGTCCCATGGGAGATCTGACCGGAAGGGCTTCACTTCGGATCGTTTCGCTTTCCCTCACGACGACGGGGTGAAGCCGCAAGGTCTCGGGCGGAAGCCGCCGCACACACATCTGGTCGACGGTTTCGCTCCTCGTCCCGGTCCCTCATCGCTAGCCGAGGCAAAAGCGATCTCCCGCGCAACCTCTCCGGACAGGGCCGTGATCCGGTCGCCTTCTGGCGATGACGACGGCCTCCGGCTCGATCCGAACGGATCGAACCGCATCACACCGATCCGACCGTCCGTAGCCGCGCGCGGGAATGGATCTCCGCCTGGCTCATCACCGGGGTTTCGCGGCGGAAGCGCTCGATGATCGAGCGGACGAACGGCCGGGCCTGGACCGAGGTGACCAGCACCGGCATCTCGCCCATGCGCGCCGCCTGCTCGAAGCGGTCGCGCACCGTGTTGACGAACTCCGTCAGCCGGGAGGGCTGCATCGCGAGGTAGCGCTCCTCGCGCTCGCCGACGATCGATTCGAGGAAGGCCTGCTCCCAGGCGGGCGACAGGGTGATGATCGGCAGCGTCCCGTCCGGGCCCTGATACTGCGCGCAGATCTGGCGGCCGAGGCGGGCGCGGACATGCTCGACGATGTCGCGCGGGTTCTTCACGTGGCCGGCGACCTCGGCGATGCCCTCGACGATGGAGCCGAGGTCGCGCACCGAGACCCGCTCGGTCAGCAGCAGCTGCAGCACGCGCTGGATGCCGGTGGTGGCGATCTGCGAGGGCACCACCTCCTTGAGCAGTTCCGTGTGCTCCTTGGGCAATTCGCGCAGCAGCTTCTGCACCTCGACGTGGTTCAGGAGTTCCGAGACGTGGGCCTTGATCAGTTCGGTCAGGTGCGTCGAGATCACGGTGGCCGCATCGACCACGGTGTAGCCCTTGAGCTGGGCCTGATCGCGTAAGCCGGCATCGACCCAGGTTGCGGGCAGGCCGAAGGTCGGCTCCAGCAGGTGTTGGCCGGGCAGCTGCACCTGACCGCCCATCGGGTCCATCGCCATGAACTGTCCGGGGAAGACCTGTCCCGTGCCGGCCTCGATTTCCTTCACCCGCACCACGTAGGTGTTGGCCTCCAGGCTCACGTTGTCGAGGATGCGCACCGAGGGCATGACGATTCCGAGCTCCGCCGCGAGTTGGCGGCGCAGGGCCTTGATCTGGTCGGTGAGCCGATCCTGGCCCTCGCCGTTGACGAGGGCGAGGAGCGCGTAGCCCATCTCTAGTTTTAGGTCGTCGAGCTTCAGCAGGTCGGTGACGGTCTCCTCGGCCGGCGCCCCGCCGGGGGCTGCGGCGCCGGGCGTGCCCTCCGCCGCCGCGGGCGGGGTCTCGCGCTGCGTCTTGGCGATGCGCCACGCCGCGTAGCCGGAGGCGCCGCCGAGCGCGAGGAAGGGCAGCATCGGCATGCCGGGCAGGAGCGCGATCAGGATCATGACGCCCGCCGACATGCCGAGGGCTTTCGGATAGTTCGCCATCTGCTTGCCGAGCGCCTTGTCGGCCGAGCCTTTCACGCCGGCCTTCGAGACGAGGATGCCGGCCGCGGTCGAGACGATCAGCGCCGGCACCTGGGAGGCCAGCCCGTCGCCGATGGTGAGCAGCGTGTAGGTCTTGGCCGCCTCGGCGAAGCCGAGTCCGTTCTGGGCGACGCCGATGATGATGCCGCCGACCACGTTGATGCCGGTGATGAGGAGTGCGGCCACCGCGTCGCCGCGCACGAACTTCGAGGCACCGTCCATGGCGCCGAAGAACGAGGATTCCTCCTCCAGAGCCGAGCGGCGGGCTTTGGCCACCTTCTCGTCGATCAGCCCGGCCGAGAGGTCGGCGTCGATGGCCATCTGCTTGCCGGGCATGGCGTCGAGGGTGAAGCGCGCCGCCACCTCGGCGATGCGGCCCGAGCCCTTGGTGATGACGACGAAGTTCACGATGATCAGGATCGCGAAGACGATGATCCCGATCACGAAGTTGCCGCCCATCACGAAGTGCCCGAAGGCTTCGATGACGTGACCCGCCGCCGCCGTGCCCTCGTGGCCGTGGCCGAGGATCAGCCGGGTCGAGGCGAGGTTGAGCGCGAGCCGCAGCAAGGTCGCGACCAGCAGCAGCGTCGGGAAGACCGTGAACTCGAGCGGGTTGTCGATGAACAGCCCGGTCATCATGATCAGCACAGAGAGGATGATCGAGACCGCGAGCAAGAGGTCGAGCAGGAAGGCCGGCAGCGGGAAGATCAGCACCGTGAGGATGCCCATCACCGCCGTGGCGAAGAACAGGTCCGAGCGCTTCGAGAGCGCCTGGAAGTTCGCCCGGCTCGGCATACGCAGGGACGACAGGCCGCCGAGCCCGCCTGTTCCCGCTGGAACGGCCCTGGCCGTCTCGCTCATCGCGCCGAATCCCCGAAGACGAATCGCGCGGGCCCACCCGCAGGACCGCACCCGGCAGGATTTGCCGGGTGCAGGGTTAGCGATGCGTTAACGCCGGCCCCGACAACGCCCGCCCCGATACGGAACCTCGGCCGGGGACCGGAGCTTGGTCAGGCAACCGGCTCGGCGAACGGCCGGATTCCTGCGGACGAGCCTCGAGTCATGCGCACCCCTCTCCTTCTCCTCCTCGCCGTGCTGGCATCGACGGCGGTCCGTGCCGCGCCGGAGCCGGAGGCACCCACCGCGACACCTGCGGAGAAGGCGCACGGGGCGGTGGCCGGGCGGCTCGAACCGGGCGCCAACAGCTTCACCGCGGCTCAGGTGCGCGCGCGGTTCGCCGAGATGGGCTTTGCAGACGTTGCCGATCTGCAACTCGACGGGCAGGGCATCTGGCGCGGGCGTGCCGAGCATGCGGGCCGCACGCTGAGCGTCGGCATGGATTTCCGGGGCAACGTCGCCGCCGAGTAGCGGCTGGCCACCCCAAATCAGACGAGAGGAACGACCATGGCAACACGCGCCGTCACCGCCCTGTTCGACAATCAGGACGCCGCCGCCCGCGTCATCGATCGCATCGAGGCGGAGGGGGTGCCGCACTCGGATATCGGCATCGTTTCGCTGAACGGCGCGGATCGGCCGGCCGGCGCCTTGGCCGGTGGCGCCACGGGTGAGTCCGCGGCGCCGGGCCATGCCTCGGCAAGCGAGCACGAGGGTTCGGCGGCCGAAGGGGCGGGTGCGGGGGCGACGGTCGGCACCGTCCTCGGCGGCGGCGCCGGCCTGCTCGCGAGCCTGGGGCTGCTCGCGATTCCCGGCGCCGGTCCGGTGATCGCGGCGGGCTGGCTCGTCGCCGCCCTGTCGGGGGCAGGGGTGGGGGCGGCCGCGGGCGGCCTGATCGGCGCCTTGACCGGCGCGGGGCTGAGCGGCGCCGATGCCGAGACCTATGCCGAGGGGATCCGGCGCGGTGGCACCCTGGTCACCGTGCGGGCGGACGGGGAGGTCGCCGACCGCGTCATCGCCCTGATGCAGCGCGCCGGGGCGGTCGATCTCGACGAGCGCGCCGAGGGCTGGCGGGCGCAGGGCTGGACCGGCGGAACCACGGGTGAGCCGCGCGCGACCGGAACGCCCTCGCCGGTGCCCGACCCGGCCCTAGCGCCCGAGCCGGGTACGCCAGCCGATCCCACCGCCTCGCCGCCGACCCGCCGTCCGCCCGGCGAGATCGCCTGACCGGTGCGTCAGCTATAGAGATACTTGCGGATCAGGACGCTGAAGCCGAACACCGCCATGGCCACCAGCGCGACGATGCTCGTGATCAGGTGCTTGCGCGGCTCGATCGCCGATGTGGGCACGACCGGGTTGACCACGGGCGTGAAGAACTCGATCTGCCGGTTGGCGACGATGCGGGCCTGCTCGCTCGCGGCCAACACCTTGTTGTGATAGAGCAGCGCGTTCTTGCGCTCGTTCTCCAGCCCTTCGAATTCCGTCATCGCCTCCGACAGCAGGCGTCGTTGATCCGGATCGGTGCTGGTCATCTGCCGCTCGATCTTCTCGATGTTGTCATCGAGATCTTGGATCTGCGCCTTCAAATCCTGGATCGGACGCCGCTCCGGCGCGAGGTCGCGCAGGCTCTGGTTGAGCTGCACCGAGAGGTCGATGCGCTTCTTGCGCAGCTCCGCGATGACCGTGAGGTTGTTCTTGTTGGCCGATTGCGCATCGAGAATGCCGGCGCGGTTGCGCAGGTCGCGCATGGCACGCTGGACGGTGAGCAGGCGCTCTTCGGCGTTCTTGAGTTCGCGGGTGCTCTCAGCCAGCGCGGCGTTGCGCGCCTTGAGGCTGAGTTCGTTCACCATGCGCTCGCTCTCGTCCAGAAGCGCGCGAGTCAGCGTGTAGGATTCCTGCGGATCGAAGGCGGCGACCTTCAGGCTGATGATACCGCCATTGGAATCGACCGAGGTCGTCACGCGCTTGTGCCAGTAGAGCATGAACCGCTCGATCGGCTCGCTGGCGTCGAAGCGCGAGAAGAAGTCGATGCCGTCCCGCGAGAACATCTCGCGAAGCGGCATCTGCCGCTCCATGGTCTCGATCATCTGCCGGCTGGCGATGTAGCTCGTCGTGATCAGCGTGTCCTGGGCGATCATCTGCTTGGACAGGGAGCTGTTGTTGCCCGTTTCTTCGCTCTGCACCTTGTCGACGTTGCCGAGCGCCGGGCGCAGGGCGAAGCGTGCCTCGGTGATGTAGCGGTCGGAGGCGACGAGGTAGAAATAGCCGGCGGTGACCATCGTCGGCAGCAGGAACAGAAGCACGAAGAAGGCGGGGATCCAGGGATCGCGCCGGATATGCGTCTGATAGGCGCGAATGCCCTTCTTGTGGTCGGACTGGCGCGCGATGCGGGCAAACCGCTTGAGCGATTCCGTGACCGCGGTCGAGCGGTCGGCGGTGGTCACCGCTGCGCTGTTCGGACTGCTGATCTCGGTGCTCATGGTCTCGGTGCTCGCACGCCTCGCGCGGTCAGCCGCGCCGCGTCAGGGGCGGCGACGGATCGCACGCCAGCGTCTCTGGCCCGCCCTCGCGGCGAAAGCGTGTCCGAACCTTGATGGGTGGCCGATGCCGTCCCGCGGCCCGGCGACCCGTCAGCTATTCAGGCGCCGGTAGGCGGTGATCGCCTCATCGACATCGTCGTAGACCACCGCCTGCCCGTTGATCAGGATCAGCGCCTGACTGCAATATTCGCGGATCTGTTCCATGCTGTGGGAAATCAGGATCACGTCCGCGGTTTCGCGCCGCTTGTTGAACACCTCGGCGCACCGCTTCTGGAAGCGCGCGTCGCCCACCGAGAGCGTTTCGTCGATGAGGTAGGTGTCGAAGGGAATCGCCATGCTCATCCCGAAGGCGAGCCGCGAGCCCATGCCGGAGGAGTAGGTGTTGACCGGCATGTTCAGGTAGCTGCCGAGTTCGGAGAAATCCTCGACGAATTCGAGCACGCGCCGCGGATCCTCCCCGTAGATCCGGGAAACGAAGATGACGTTGTCCCGGCCCGTCATCTTGGCGTTGAAGCCGCCTGCGAAGCCCAGCGGCCAGGAGACGCGAAGACCCCGGACGATGCGGCCCCGGGTCGGCTCCTCGACGCCGGCGATAAGCTTCATGGTGGTCGATTTGCCGGCACCGTTGATCCCCATGATGCCGTAGCTGATGCCGGGCTTCAGGGTGAAGTTCACCCGGTCCAGGATGGTGCGCCGCCGACCATAGGTGGAATAGACCTTGGTGACGTTCTCGAAGCGGATCACGGTTCGGTAGGCTCCACCGGTGAACGTTGCGGGCCGGACCGACGCAACGGATGCGCCCGCCGTACGACCGCCGCGTCGCCAGCGAAAGTCGGCGAGGCATATCGGGCGGTTCAAGCCCGCACCTTGTGCCGCGTAGGAAACCGAAAAAAACGGCGAATCTGGGGACGGCAAGGCGATGCGAACCCGCGCGACGCCATCTCGAACGCGAGGGTCTCCGGGGCGGCGTGCACAAGGGGATCTGCCCGCTCGGCTGCACCGCGTCCGAGTGTCCTCTCTCGGCGATGAGCACGGCGTCGGCCATCCCGATCTTTGTCGATGTTTCACGTCATGAGATGCCATCGCCGCCGGATACGCTGAGTGCGATCAACAGATGCCAAATGATGTTCGGGCGAACGAGGCTATAGAATGTTGGGTCAAGCGGCATAAATGCCGAGGCGCGTGCAATTGATTGCCTGGACGAATTGCTTTTGCTCAAGGAATATTTGAGGAGACGATGTTAAGTCGGCGAGACTGCTCTCGACTGTATCGGCGATGGACCGTCGGGGCGACAGCTCGCTCATGAGCAGCCTTTCGCGTGCCTGAAACTGTCCGGTTTGATCCCCGGCTCCTACCTTGGGTTGATATTTTGCGTGAAATAATTTCTTCTAGGTTTTGTTTTTGGCAATGGAGCTGGTCTTGAATCCCGATCTCATCGAGACTCGCGAAGAGGCTCTGGCACTCGTGGACGCAGACCTGATCACGATCCAGGACTACCTCGTGCTGTGCCGGTTCAAGAGCTGGAATTCGGCCGGGCATACGCCCGCCGTCGCGCTGACGAAGCAGGCCGGGCTACCACTCTGTCGGAACGCGCATTCCCACCGTGAGGCGGGCGACGTGCTGGGGTGGCCGGCTCACCGGTCGGCGACGGTCCCGGAGGTCTCCCGCCGCGAGAAGCCGGTCCCCGCCCGCGGGCAGATCGTACGCTTTTCGCTCAGGAACGCTTAGGCGACGAGACGCCGGCGCGCCGGAGCGCTTCGGCCAGCGCCCCGTCCTGCGGCGGGGCTGTGGGCGCCGGGCGCCGGGGCTGCGCATCGGGGCGGGGGGCGTTTCCACGCGGCGGCGTCGCGCCCTCGAGGGGGTCGTCGAGCCGCATCGACAGTGCGATCCGCTTGCGCGGTACATCGACCGACAGCACCAGCACGCGCACCACGTCGCCGGTCTTCACAACCTCGGAGGGCGAGGCGATCCGCTTGCGGGCCATCGCCGAGATGTGGACGAGCCCGTCCTGATGCACGCCGATATCGACGAAGGCGCCGAAGGCCGCGACGTTGGTGACAACGCCCTCCAACTGCATCCCGGGCTTGAGGTCGCCGATCGTCTCGACGCCTTCCTGGAAGCTCGCCGTCTTGAAGGCCGGGCGCGGGTCGCGGCCGGGCTTTTCCAGCTCGGCGATGATGTCGCGCACGGTCGGCACGCCGAAGCGTTCGTCGGCGAAGGCGGCGGGCGAGAGCGGGCGTAGAACCGCGGCATTGCCGATCAGCACGCGGATGTCGCTCTTCGTCGCCTCGAGAATGCGTCGCACCACCGGATAGGCCTCCGGGTGGACGCCGGAGCGGTCGAGCGGGTCCTCGCCATCGGGGATGCGCAGGAAGCCCGCCGCGAGTTCAAAAGTCTTGGCGCCGAGGCCCGGCACCTTCTTCAGCCCGGCACGGGTCCGGAACGGGCCGTTGGCGTCGCGGTGGGTGACGATCTTGTCCGCCACCGACGCGCCGAGGCCCGAGACCTGGGCCAGGAGCGGGCCGGAGGCGGTGTTCACATCGACACCGACCGCGTTCACCGCGTCCTCGACCACCGCTTGAAGCGAGCGCGAAAGCTTCTGCTCGGTGACGTCGTGCTGGTATTGGCCGACGCCGATGGATTTCGGGTCGATCTTCACCAGTTCCGCCAGCGGGTCCTGCAGGCGCCGGGCGATGGAGACGGCGCCGCGATGCGACACGTCGAGATCGGGCAACTCACGGGTGGCGATGGCCGAGGCCGAGTAGACGGAGGCGCCGGCCTCCGACACCGTGACCTTGGCCATCTTGAGATCGGGGTTGGCGGCCAGGATCTCGGTGGCGAGCCGGTCGGTCTCCCGCGAGGCGGTGCCGTTGCCGATGGCGATCAACTCGACGCCGTGCTGGCGGCAGAGACGGGAGAGCGAGGCCACCGCCTCCTTCCAGCGCCGCTGCGGCTCGTGCGGATAGGTGGTCTCGACCGCCACGACCTTGCCGGTGCGGTCGACCACCGCCGCCTTCACGCCGTTGCGGTAGCCGGGATCGAGCCCGAGCGTCGCCCGCCCGCCCGCCGGGGCGGCGAGCAGAAGATCCTTGAGGTTGCCGGCGAACACCTTCACCGCCGCCTCCTCCGCCCGCTCGAACAGGCGTGCCCGCAAATCGGCCTTGATGCCGGGGCGGATCTTGGTGCGCCAGGCGATGCGAACGGTGTCGAGCAGCCACGCATCCGCCGGACGGCCGCGCGCGGACACGCCGAACCGGCGGCAGACGGCGAGTTCGAACAGCCCCGGCACGCCCGCCGCCGAATCCTCGCCTTCGGCCGCGAAGGCGAGGTCGAGCACCTCCTCCTTCTCGCCGCGGAACACCGCCAGCACCCGGTGCGAGGGCATCCGCTCCAGGCGCTCGCGCCAATCGAAATAGTCGGAGAACTTCTGGCCCGTCGTCTCCTTGCCCTTGCGGACCTTCGCCACGGCCTCGCCCCCGCGCCAAAAATCCTCGCGCAGGCGGCCGATCAGGTCGGCATCCTCGGCGAAGCGCTCGATCAGGATCGCCCGGGCGCCCTCCAGGGCCGCCTCGGCGGTTTCGATGCCCTTGGCGGCGTCCACGAAGCCCTGCGCCGCCCGCTCCGGCACCGTCTCGGGGCGCGTGAGCAGGGTCTCGGCCAGCGGCGCGAGCCCGGCCTCGCGGGCGGTCTGCGCCTTGCTGCGGCGTTTGGGCCGGAACGGCAGGTAGATGTCTTCCAGCCGCGCCTTGGTGTCGGCGGCAGCGATGGCGGCGGCGAGTTCCGGCGTCAGCTTGCCCTGGGCGCGGATGCTCTCGGTGACGCTGGCACGCCGGTCGCGCAGCTCGCGCAGATAGCCCAGCCGCTCCTCGAGGGTGCGGAGCTGCGCGTCGTCCAGCGAGTCGGTCGCCTCCTTGCGGTAGCGGGCGATGAACGGAACCGTGTAGCCGCCGTCGAGCAGATCCACGGCCGCGGCCACCTGCGCCTCGCGGGCACCGAGTTCCTCGGCGATCAGCAGGTTCACGCTCTTCACGGGATCAGGCCTCGGTCGCAGTGGCAGGGAATGTCGAGCGGCCGTCCTTCTCCGATCGGGCGAGGCGGCGCAAGCGGTGCCCGTTCTTCGGAGAGCGCGCAGTCGTCCGCGCTGAACACGCTGTCGCCGGCGAAGATCATGTCGCGATCGACCTCGGGCGGCTCATTCTGGGAGCTGTAGGCGAAGAACAGGCGCCGGCTGTGTCCGTCCGCGCCGGTCGGGGTGAGGGTGTGGCGGATTCTTTCGACGAACCGGTGGCCGATTCTTCGGATTACGCGCGAAGACCGGCGCGGCAACGGCCTCACGACAGCCACGTGCTCGCGAGTGCCCGCAGGCCGATGCCGAGCCAGATCAGACCCGTCAGCAGCATGAAGGGCAGGGCCAGGATGACCAGCCAGCCCATCATCAGCAGGGTGTAGAGCAGGCCGCCGATATCGATGCCGGCGACGAGGCAGGGATGCGCGCTTCCCTCGTCCACCCGGCAGCCGGTGAGGCGGGCCAGCCCGAAGCCGAGCGCGAACAGCAGGGCCGGCGTCCACACGAGGGCGGTCACGGCGAGCATCATGCGCCGGCTTCTCCGCGGAAGGTCAAGTCCTCGCCGATCCGTTCTGCACCACCTGACGTTCCGCTTCGGGTGACGCGATGCTGCCGGCATGCGGGGCTCATAGGGTGAAGCTCGCGACCCAGATCCGCCGCCAGCCGGGTTCGGCCGGCGCGACGACGACCTTCACCGACCGCCGCCCGTCGTACGGCGCCTCGCCGCCGAAGCTTCCCTCCGGCGGCGTCGCGATCCAGCCCTCGAACGACGTGCTCAGCAAGCCGAGCCCCGGATCGACGCCCGCTTCGAGACCGTCCGGTATGAGGCGGGCGGCGAAGGCGTCGGCTTCCGCCTCCGGCGCGTCGAGGCGCAGCAGGACCAGCCGGTCGATACCCGCCTCGGTGTAGGTCCGCAGGTCGCGGCGGCCAGGCGGCAGGGGCGTTGCGAGAAAGGCCTCGACGGCCTCCGGCGTCATCGTCGTCGGCGGGAATGAGCAGGCCGCGAGTATTGGACCGGTGGCGAGGGCGACGAGAAAAGCGCGCCGGATCATGTCTCGCTCCACCGGCCGCTAAAGCCGAGGATGGGCAATCCCTGCTCCGTCTCCTCCAGGGGGAGGCGACCGAGGACCTCCGGCACCGCGCGGGCGTGCGCCCCGTCCTGGGGGACGGTGGGTACGGGGCGTCCGTCCCGGCTGGGCCATCGGGCGAGGGTGGGTCGCTCGCGCCACGCGATGGCGCGCAGCTCGAACGGGCCGACCGCGATCGAATCGACGGAAGGCCGCGGCGGCCAGAGGTCGGCCCGCGTCGGCCGGGTCATGACCCGCGGCCCGGGACAAGCGATGAACTGCACGATGATCTGCCCCCGGCCGAAGCCAGCTTCGTCGAGGGCGCAGAGACGCTTGCGCCACGTCGTGTCCGACATGTGCGCGCGCGAGAAGTCTCGCCGCGCCCGGGCGCCGAGGCGGCGAAGGGTTTCCCGGCCGTGCTCCGTCATGCCCGGTCCCATCGCCTGCACCCCGTCACGGTTCGCGCCGGTAGACGCCGCGGAAGGTGACGTTCATGCCGCCGCAGGCGAGGTTGTCCTCCACCACGAGCCAGGGGCCGAGGCGCCGCAGCCAGACCTTGCAATCGGACGCGCCGCCCTTCTCGACCGGCAGGGTCTCTTTCTCACCCATGGCGAAGCTGGCGCCGTCGCCCCTGGGCGTGACCGTGCCGGAGATCTCGCCGAGATGAACGCCGCCGCGCTTCACCCGCTCGTGATCGCCGAGGCCCCAGGTCGCCTCGCCCGAGATCGCGAGCGCGCCGGGCTTGTCCCCCGGCTTCACCTGAATGCGCCCTTCCGCCTGGGTCCAGGTGCCGAGCCAGTCGTCGAGCGCGACCGGGGCCGGCGGCTCGGCCGCCACGGCGTCGGCCGGGATCCAGCCGGTCCGGGCCAAATCGCCCTTCGCGCCGCGGTAGCTGGCGCAGACATAGCCGCCGCGGCGCTCGCCCAGGATCACGGGGTCGCCGGTCACCAGATAGGCCCGCTCGCGGCATTCCGCGCTGGCATCGGGGCAGCCGTTCTGCGCGAGCCCGTCCCTGACGAAGGGGGTGCGGCCCGTCGCGGTGATCCGCCCGAAGCCGAGGGCCGGTCCCTCGGAGAGCGAGGGCGTGCGCCGGCACTCGTTCTTCGCGGAGGCCTCCCGATCCTGCGCCCGTGCGGCGCCCGTGGTGGCAGCGAGAAGTGCCAGCAGGATCAGGCCGCGTGACCGAAGGCCCGGCCGGGGGATCGAATGGGGGTGGCTCACGGAAGCGTTCTCGGTCTGGACGAAGCGAACGGGGGATCGCGGCACGAGGGCTCAGCGCATCGCGACCGAAGCGGCGACGCGCTCGGCACGAGCCAGCGCGTCGGCCCGGCCGGCATCGGCGAAGCCGATCACGCGCATATAGCGCCCGCCTTCGAACACCGTCGTCTGGGTCATGCCGAGCGTCCGCCCGTTCCTGGCATCGATGCCCGTGCCGCGCAGGCGCACCACGACGGCGCCGCCACGGGTGCTGCGCGCTTCGTCGGTGATCGCCACGTCCTTCAGATCCTTCTGCGTGGTGAAGATCCGGCGGGCGTAGGCGACCTCCGCCCCCGCCGGCGCCGGCGCCTGACCCAGCGAGGGCGCGACGATGACCACCGGCTGCTCGCGCTCGGGATCGATGTCCTTCGGCCCCTCGGTCAGGAGGAGGCCGTTGCCGGCGAACACCCCCATCGGGCGGAAGCCTGCGGTGTCGCCGACGGTGTAGGGAAGGGCCGCGACCTGATCGGCGAGGCTCGCCTTGGGCCGGAAGGCGATCGTGCGCAGGGCCGCCTCGACCGCCGGAGCCGGCACCTGCTTGGCCGCCGTCTCGGGCACCTGCACGGTGACGAGCCCGGTGCCGGAGGTGCCGCGCACCACGGCGACCCACTTGGTGTAGGTGAGCCCGTTGGCACCCTGCATTCCCCGCAGGACGAAGCCCTCGCCACCCGCGACGGTCAGTGGCTCGGGTCCGCCCTTCACCCGGAAGCCGGAGGGCGCCATGGCCTCGGGCGTGAACTTCCCGTTGATCTGATCCCAGGCCTCCGGCGGCATCTCCACGAGGACGATCGAGGCGCCGGAGCGGTGCTCGAAACCCGAAAACCTCGCGGCCGGCTTCATGCCGGGCGGCGGAGCGAGGCCGAGCGAGCCGGCGGGCGGGAAGACCGGCTCGGCCGCGAGGACCGGCGCCGAAGAGGCCGTCAGCGCGCTCATCAGCCCGGCGAACAGGCCGCGCCGGGCCCACCGGCCGGGGACGAGGCGGGCGAGGGTGCGGCGCAGCGGGGTGCGATCGGTCATGGGGTCTCTCCGAAGGCGGCGTGCAGAAGCGCGTCGAGGGTATCGGCTGCGGTGCGTCCGGGCCACAGCGCCATCCGTGGATCCGCGTGGCGCCGGGACCGAACCGGTCAAGTTCGAACCGGTCGTCGTGGATCGCGATCTCGCGGGCTGGCCATGTGAGGCACAGCGTCGGCCACCCCGCCTGCGAGGCTGCCTCGGCCATGTCCGGCACCGGGGTCAGCGGGTGGCGACGCGGCTGACGACGAAGGTGTTGCCGGAGAACTGGACCTGCCCCGGCGCGCTCATGTGCTCGAGCATCAGGCGCAGGTTGCGGCCGAGCCGCGCCGATTCGGAGCGGGTCTCGTACCAGTACTCGGCGGTGGCGCCGGAGGAGCGCACCGGGCGATGGTGCTCGTAGCAGCGGAAGGCGGCCATGTACTCCTCCGCCGCCTGCACCTCCTGCGGCGAGAACCCGCTGAGGCGCACGACATAGGCCGTCGGCAGGCCGCCGCAGGATTCACCTGCTGCCGCGGGCGGGGACTCGGTGCCGGGAAGCGCGTTCGGAAGGGCGTTCGCAGGCGCACCGGCATCGGCGCCGCGGCGGGGGGCGATCACGCCGTCGAGCTTGGCCGTGAGCGCGGTGGCGACGTCGGCGGCGATGCTTTTGGCCTCGGCGCCCACCCGTTCGAGCAGACATTCCCGGTCGCAGCCCTGGGGCAGGGGCGGAAGCTGCAGCCCCGCCACCTCGAAGGCGCCGAGCGATTGTCCGGTGCGCACATTGAGGAGCCGGCCGGGGATGCGCACCTCCGGCCGCACGATGTCGGAATAGCCCGATTTCGAGGCCGAAGCGTAGACCTGGAACACCGCCACCACGTCGAGCGGCGGGTTCTGGACCGCGCGAGCGACCTCGATCAGCTCCGCATCGCGGCGGCGGACCCGGTTGGCCTGGGTGATGCCCATCGCCACCGCGGTCTCGTCGTAGACGTTGTAGCCGCGCAGGTTCATCGTTTCGGAGAGTTCGGCGATCACCCGCTGGAAGATGCGGTTGCCGCGGGGCACGGAATCCTCGTCGGCATCCTCGCCCATCACGACGATATTCGGCCGGGTCTGCGCCTCGGCCTGCGCGGCGAAGCCGAGGAGGGCGCCGCCGATCAGGGCGAGGGTGGCGAGCGTTCGGGCGGGTATGCGCAGCATCGGAGGCATCCTGTGGGTCGGCGGTGATGTCGCGAGGGTCATTCGGTGCAGGGCAGCGGCGTCGGCGCCGCGTCGAAATCGTCGAGGTCGAGCGGGAGGCGGCGGCGCGGATCGCCGAGCCCGTTCGCCCCGCAGCCTTCCGCGGCAGCGGGCAGGACGAAGCGCAGGGCGCCGCTTCGCAGGGGCACGATCAGGCTCACCTCGACCCGCCGGTTGATCCGCGCGAGGGGCTGGGCCGGATCCTTCGGCCGGGACGGACCCCAGCCGTGGATGCGAAGGCGGCGCGGATCGATGCCGTAGGCCTCGGCGAGATGGGCCTTCACCGCACGGGCGCGGGCGAGCGACAGGCGCCGGTTGTAGCCGAGCCCGCCCGCGGCATCGGTGTGTCCGGCGATGAGGAAGCCGTGGGCGGCCAGATCGCGGGATTGCAGCGCTTGGCCCAGCGGTTCGAGCTGGACGCGCGCCTTCGGCGTCAGGCGGGCGCTGTCGTAGGCGAAGAACACGGTAAGATCGACCGAGCGGGCGGGATCGACCCGCAGGCTCGGGCCGCCATCGCCGGGCGAGACCGCGACCGGCGCGGCGGGACGGCCCGGATTGCCGTCGGCGAAGGGGGCGAGCGAGCAGATGATCGCGTTCGCGGACGGGTTCACCGCCCCGGCTTCGGCCTGCTCGGCGGCCTCGTCACGGGCCGGCGGCGCCTCCGCCTCGGCGGCGGGTGTGCGGGTGCCCGGCGCCTCGGTCAGCGGGTTGGCACGGGCGGGTGCGACGGCGAGGATGACGCTCGCCGCCAGAGTCGGGCCGAGACGCCGACGCCATGCCGGCGCCGCTTCCCCGGCCTTTCCGCCTGCACCGCGCGCAGGCGCGGCTGTCCCCTCGATTGCCCCCATGGCTTTCGTCTCCGTCTCAAGAGGCCTTGCCGCGGCCCCGTCCCCCCGCATCCCTGGACTTCGCAGAGCGGCTTTTGCCGCCTGCTTATGAGAAAAAAACGCGAATGCGTTCGCGGCGCCCCGCTTACCCCCCGACCCGCCACGGATCGATGACGCTGATTCCGGCGGCCTCGAACGGGGTGGTAGCCGAGTGCCATCATATCGCAACCTTGCCGGGTGCCGCTCAGCGCCCGCGCAGGATCGCGTTCATGCTCGCGGGGTCGAGGGGCCCGTCCGCGGGCGGGGCGGCGGGTTTGGCGGAGGGCGCCGCACTCGCTTTGGGCGGCGCGTCGCCGGCGGGTGAAGCGGCGGCGACCGGGCGGCCCTGGCCGGCGGCGATCGCGGCGAGGATGGGGCTGCGCCCGAGGATCGCCGAGAGCCGGGTTGCCTTGTTGAAGCTCGACGGATCTTTGGGGTCGAGGCCGCCCTCCTTGTGCAGGGCGATACCGGCCACGGAGGCGTCGAACATCAGCGAGCCCGAGGAGCCGCCGAGCGTGTCGCAGCGGTGGCGCAGGTCCGGCCCCTCGGCCTGATCCTTCATCGCGAAGCAGCGGAAGCGGCTCATCACCTTCGGCCGCCCGAGCGGGTGATGGATCACGAGCATCGAGCGGTTGCCCGGAACTGTCTCGCCCGAGAGGCGGACTGTGCCGTAGGTCGCACTCGGGTTTCCGGCGACGCGGGCCAGCGCGTAGTCGAGGCGGGCGTCGTGCTCGACCGGCTTCGGGTCGATCTCGAAGCGGCGCGCGCCCTTCCCGTCCAGCGTCAGGAAATCCATCAGGATCGACGCCTTGATCGGGGTCAGGTCGCCCGATTGCGGCAGGCAATGGTGGTTGGTCAGCACGGAGTCGCCGGGCAGCAGCGCCCCGGTGCAGGAGGCGCCGACCTGCTGCCCGGTGCGGTTGTTGCGCAGAACGATGTCGACGCGGCCGATCGGGCGAGCGAGCGCGGCGAGCCCGTCCTTCGGGTCGAGTTCGCTGATCGGCTCGAACGCCCCCTTGTTCTGATCGACATAGGCCGCCGCGTCGCCGGTCGTCTGACGCAGCGGAAGCTGCGCCCGGCCGTAATCGGCGGGGTCGAAGCCGACGCTCTGCGCCCGCGCGGGGCCGGCTGTGCAGAGGGCCAGCAGCAGACAGGCGGCGGCCCGGCGTCTCCGGCGGATCGGGGTCATCGTCTCCCTCCTCTGCGTCAGCATCGTCGTCGGGCCGCTCGCGGCGGGGTCGAACATCATCGGCTGCGGCTCCGACATCAGCGCGTCAGAGCGTGGATGATCCGGCCGCCGGGCAGGGCGGCGCCCGGTTCCGGTTGAGCCTGGACCGCGTAGACGAGGTTCTGCCGCCCGGCCTCGCGCAGGAAGTAGCCTTGCGCCCCGTCGGCGAGCCGGACCGGGGGCAGGGCGGCGGCGCGCAGCTCCGGCCCGATTTCGAGCCGCAGCCCCGGTGCCGCCGCGATGGCGACCCCGCACAGTTCGGGCACGAGCCGGGTCGGCGCGAGGCGGTCGCCGTCCTCCGGTGCGACAGGGCGGCGCTCGGCCGGCTCGGCGCCGAAGGCGACGCGGCGGCAGGACGAGCCGGGCGGCGCCCGCAATTCCTCGACGCGGATCGCGGCCGGCGTCTCGACCGGGGGAGGGGAGGGCGCGGCGATCTCGGCCAAGGAGGCGGGCAGGGCAGCGGGTTCGTTCCCCGCGCCGACGCTTGGGGCCTGCCGGGCCCCGAGCGCGATGAATCCGCCGAGCGCGACGAGGCCGACGGCCGCGGCGGCGCTCACGGGCAGGGCGAGGCGGAGCGTGCGGCACCGGGGCTCCGGTGCGGTCGCCCGTCCTGGCCGGGTCAGCGCCTCCACGGCCGCCGGAACATCCCCGGCCGGCAGAATGTGGGGCGCTCCCGTCCGTCCGAGCGCGCGGAAGGCCGCCGCGGCCGGCTCCCGCTCCGGCCCGTCCGGCAGCAGGACCGCGAGCGGCACCTCCGGCGCCGCGGCGAGCAGGGCGCGGGAGCGCTCGATCTTGTCGAGGAGCGCGTAGTCGCCGGGCAGGACCGCGAGGTTGAGATCGACCGCGCCGGTCGCCCAGAGGATCAGGTCGGCCTGTGCCGGCTCCGCGACGAAGCGGTGGCCGCGGGCGGCGAGGCCGTGGGCGAGACAGACCGGCACCTCCCAGGAGCGGCCGGCATCGAACGAGCCCGACAGGCGCAGTTCGTGCGGCAGGCCCCCGTCGCCGCCGAGCCGGGCGACGGGCCCGCCCGGTGCGCAGAGCCGGGCGTAGTCGGGCGACCAGGGCAGGGGGCGGTAATCGCCGTCGGCGAAGGCGGCCGGCGCCGGCAGGCCGGGACGTCGGTTCAAAGACCTCAGACGGAGCGGCCCCCGGGTCGTCGGGATGAGGACGAGGATCGCGAGCCCGGTCATGCCACGCTCATGCCGGATGCACTCCACCGGGGCGCGGCCCGCTTCCTCCCAGCAGGAACACCGCGCAGGCCGGATCGCGCAGCATGCGGCCGAGCCGGTCGGCCTCGGCCAAGGCCGGATCGAGGGCGAGCAGGATCGCGCCGTCGACCGGCGGGCCGAGATCGAGCCGCACCGTCTCGTCACCGAGCCAAGCTTCGATCCGCCGCGGCATCGGCCCGTCCGGCCCGCGCAGGATCAGGAGCGGCGGCGTGCCCTCCAGAATCTCTAGCTCGAATGGGCCGACCCGGCGCCGCGTCAGCGCCCCGTCCGAGGCCGCAGCCGCGAGGGGGGCGTGGGCCAGGGCCTGCGCGCCGAGCAGGGTGCGGTAGCGCCGCGCGGCCTCGGGATCGGAGCGGATCGCCCGGACCACCGCGAGATCGACCGGGCCGCCCGGCTCCCGGGTGGCATGCGCCCAGAGGGCGGCGTGACCCGGCTGAGCGGCGTGGCTTGGCCGGACAGCCGGAACCTGTGCCCGCATCAGCGCGCGGGCGGCGTGGATTTCGGCGAGCAGTTGGGCTTCGTCGCTCACGCAGCCGCCTCCTCGGCATAAGCCGCCGCGAAGGCGGCCGCGAAGACGGATCGATCCGCTGCGAAGGCCGCGTCGAGCGGGCGCTGCCGGGCCAAAGCCGCGAGCGCCCGTTCGAGCCGGCCGGCTTCTTCGGTGAGGCGCAGGAGCGCGGCTTGCGTGGCAGCAAAGCCCGCGGTGAGGACGGCGCGGTCCTCGAAACCGGCCCGGCGCACCCGGCGCAGATCCGCCTCCGCGGCCTCCAGCGCGGCCCGCACCTCCGGGGTGAGCCCGTCGCGCTCGGCGATGCGCAGGGCCGCCGCGATGCGCAGCATCCGGGCGAGATGAGCGGCGAGCGCGCCGGCCCGCTCTTGGAGCGCCGCGTAGCTCTCGGCCTCGGCGCAGGTCGCCCGCTCGGCGACTTCGGCCCCGCCGCCGCCCCGGCGCAGGCGGTTGGCGATGCCCGATTGCACCCGCCCGAAGCTCGCCGCCCGCAGAGCCGTCAGCGGACGGGTGCGGTGGAACGGCTCCAGGCGCAGGAAGTCGGACAGGTCCTCGCGCTCGGCCCCGGTGAGGATCTTGGGACCCTCCGGCCAGTCGGCGAGCAGGGCCGCCAGGGTCTCGGCCGGCTCGGCGGCGGCGAGATCGCCGAGCGCGGCGTCGAGCCGCTCCTCCCACCCCGCATGCGCGTCGAGGGAGACGGGTGCGGACAGCCCGTCCAGGCCGCCCACCAGATGCGCGCCCGCCTCGAAGGTCACGAAATGTTCGGCGATTGTGCGGAAGCCCGGCCGCTCGCCCGCCTCCATCTCGGTGCGCCAGAAGGCGAGGATGTCGTCGTCGCCGAAGTCCTTGCGTCCCCCCAGGAAGCCGAGGATCGCGCGGAAGCGGCGCTCCAGCGGCGCCAGCGGCAGGTGGGCGTTGCGGTAGGCGGAGAGATGGCGGGCGAGGCGCTTTGCCAGAAACGCGGCGCCCTCGGCATCGGGGGCGGATGCGAGGTCGTCGAGCCAGCCCGTGACGGCGGCGAACTGCGCCAGATCCTCGGCCGTCAGCACGAACTCTGCCAGAGCGAGCAGCCGCGCGAGGCCGGCCCAGCTCGTGCGCCACGCCTCGCCGAAGACCGGGCCGCGGGCGTCGGCCGGGACGGTTCCGGCGAAGCGCGCCGACACGGCTGCGGCGGTGGCGAGGCCGGGATCGAGCGCCAGGGTGACGAGGTCGCGCCCGTTCCGCGCATCGGTTGCCTGAGCCAGGGCGGTGAGCGCGTGGGCGAGGTCCCAGAGCGGCTTGTCGCGGTTCGGGCGCACGGCGCCGGTGACGACCCGGGCGAGCCAGGCGCGATCCTCGCGGGAGAGGTCGCGGCCGTCGCAGACGGCGGCCAGATCGGCCGCACAGCGTTCGTCGTATCCGCCGGTCATGCGCCTCCTCGGAGCATCGGCGCGGGCGGGCGGTTGCCGGCGTCCGGGTCGATGCGCGCGCACGGCTTGCGCCGCGAGCCTGCGCCCGACACGAGGAACCGGCGCGCATCGCCGTATCGATACCCCGAGCCCGAACATCCGTCACCCTCCCGCACCGCTCGGGGCGTCGCCTCCTCATGGGACGAGCAGAGTGCAATCGGCGGGTGTTCCGATGAGCAGGAAGACGAGCCTCGCGGCGATGACCGGAAACGTGAGCCAGATCAGCATTGGGCGCCGACCCGCCGAGAAGACGCGCAGGATCATGTAGAGCAGCCCCTGCGCGATCGGCACGAGACGCAGCAACCCCGCGAAGGTTCGCGCCGTGTGCGACCACGTGCGGTATTCGGGCAGGTAACGCGCTTCCTCGCTCAGCGCGCCGGCCGCGGCGAGCGCGACGGTCGGAGCCGCCACGATCCCGAGCCGCCGCCACGTAACGGTCTCTCCGGCTGTCCGGCGGTGCCAAAGGGCGGCGATCTCGCTGGCGTAGAAGCTGAGAACCGGCGTCACCACCGCAGCCGCCACGATGAGCCATCGGACCGAGACCGGGCTGCCGGCGAGGGCGGGCCCGCGCGCAAGCCGGGTGAGCCAGACGAGATGCGCGATGAGCACCCCCGTGAGCAGCACGAGGGCCATGGTGAGGAGCCAGAGCGCGACGCCGAGGGCTGCGCCGTTGATGAACATGGTGCGGGCAGCTCCGGGGTTGCGGGGGGTGGTTGGGGGCTCCTGCCGTCACTCCGGCAGGATGTCGGCCCTGCTCTCGTATGCTCGCCTTCGCCTCGACTGCCATGTCGGGCCCCGTCTCCCGTTGCTGCCCGAAGCCGCGTCACCGCACCACGATTCGCGCGGTGGCCTCGGTGATGCCGGGCGTCGCGCGGATCTTGTCCAAGAGGTCGAGCACGTCGGGGGGCTGCAGCAACTTGGCCTCGCCCTCCGCGTCCGGTGCCGCCGCGAGCCAGCGCTCGGCGAGTTCCGGCGGCAGGCCGCCCTCCACGCCGAAACAGGCGAACAGGTTCTCGAAGGGCTCGCCCGCCACGATCTCGTCGAGGCCGTAGCCGCGCGGGTAGCGCTTTGCCTCGCCGGCCTTGAGCGGCGCAGCGGAGGCGGCGTTGCCGCGAACCGGCAGGGCGACGAAGGCGGTCTCGTCGGGGGCAACCACCCAGCAATAGAGGTTTTGCCGCGCCCGGGCCTCGATGCGCATCTCCAGGCGCTGCCCGGCTGCGAACGGCGTGGCCGTGGCCGCGACGGTGAGGCGCCCGGCATCGGTGCGGGCGGTCGTCGCCAGATGGTCGAGGAAGGGCCGCGGGGTCGGATCGCAGCCGAGCCCCTCGATTCCGATGCGCCGCCGCCCGGTCGGGGCCAGCACCGCGCCATCGCGCTGGAATTCCAGCTCCATCCAAGATTGCCGGCTCCGGTCGGTGAGGAAGCGCCCGCGTGCGGTGATCGCGCCGGAGCAGGCGGTGCCGGGCGGGAGCCGCCGCACGTCGAGCCGCGCCCCCTTCAGGATGCGGTTGGCCGAGCGCGCCTCGGCGTCGAGCGCGATGACGAGGCGATCGGTGAGCGCGCCGGCGCAGGTCGAGTGCCCGCCCTCCGCCACGAAGGGGCAGACCGCGATCGCGCTCGCGTTCGGTGCGGCCCCGGCGAAGGCCTTCACCGCCCCCTCCATCACCGCATCGATGTCGGCGACGCCGGCCCCGACGCGGATCGGCAGGATGATGGGCTCGCTCGTGGCCTTGCAGGCGGCGTTCCGGGTGATCGCTTGAAGCCGCAGGGCCGCGGTCTCGCCGGCCCGGTGCGGCTCCACCAGGAACACGCTGGCATCGCCCGAGAAGGCCGCGCGGATCTGCGCCTCGGCCTCCGCTCCGGACAATCCGGTGGTGCCCTCGCGCAGCGCCTTGATCCGCACCACGTCGGCGGCGGGGGCGAGCCGCACGCGACCCGTCGCCTGGAGCCGGCTCTCGACCGCGAGGCGCACCTCTTCGGCCTGCTCGCGCGAGAGCGCCGACTGGCCCGGCTCGACGCCGATCACCGCCAGCGTCAGGTCGGGCCGCCCGGCGCAGGCCGCCACCGCATCGAGGAAAGGCTTGAGCGTGGCGGTGCTCGGATCGGCGCGGGCGGTTGCCGGGAGAAGCAGCAGGGCGGCGAGGAGGAGCCTCATTCCGCCTCGTTCGCCCGCGCGTACTGGTCGAGAGCGCGCACGAAAACCGGGTTGAAGCGGCCGTCGAGGGCGCCCGAGTAGTAATCCGCTTCCTTGACCGTGCGCTGCACGGTGCGGATCGTCTCCGGCTTCAGCTTCTGCGCCGCCGTGTCGGTGGCCGAGACCGAGGCCGCGCCGAGTTCGCCGCGCTTGCACGCCCGCAGCACCATGTCGGTGGAGCGCACGCCCGGAAAGTAGCGGCCGAAACCGTTGTCGATCAGCGTCGCCATCGTCGCCATGGCGACGGGATCGCCCTTGTCGGCCGCCTGCCGGAACAGGTCGAAACCCTGTCGCAGATCCCTCGGGAAGCCGTAGGCACCGGTCGCGTAGTGCGGCACCAGCTTCGAGATCGAGGGCACGTCGCCGCCCGCCACCGCGCGCTTGTAGAGCGCGACCGCCTCCGCCTCGTTCTTCGGGATGCCGTTGCCGTATTCGAGCATCCGCGCGGCGTTGGCGAGCGCCACCACGTTGCCGCCTTCGCCTGCCTGCCGGTAGAGCCGGAAGGCTTCGGCCTGCCCGCGCTTGACCCCCTGGCCGTTCTCGTAGAGCGCGGCGAGGTTGTTCATTGCCGAGACGCTGCCGGCCTTGGCCGCCCAGTCGTAGGCGGCAAACGCGTCCTTGGAGCGGTCGGCCCGGTCGTAGGCGCGGCCGAGCTGGTAGCTGAGGCGGCGCAGTTGCGGATAGGAGGCCGCCGCGCCGCGGCAGGCCTCGATGGCGGCCGAGGCCTCGACCCGCCCGAGCTTCACCCCCGGCACGCCCTTCGGCCGGTCGGGATCGTCGGTGCCGGCGGCAAGCGCGTCGCAGCGCTTCACCCGCGGATCGGTGCTCGGATTGGCGCCGCCGAGATAGCCCTCCGCGAGACTGCGATAGGCGCAGGCTTCGCCGCAGGAATCGAGATAAGCCTGATACTGCCGTTGCGCACCGAACTTGGCCCAGTTCTCCTGGTCGATCGCCGCCGCGTCGCGCTTGCGGCCGGCGAGCAGCCGGTCCATCGCCTGGGAGCGGTAGGCGCAGGCTTCGCCGCAGGTGCCGACATAGGCTTCGAAAGCCTCGCGCGTGCCGAGGTTTTCCGCCCGCCGCCACGCCGCCTCGTCGCGGATCGCCGCGACGCCGCCGGCCACCGCCGCGACGGGGAGCGAGGCCTTCACCACGATCGGTGCGTCGTCGATCTCCGGCACTTGTTCCCGGCCCGAGGCCCGCCGCGCCGCCTCCTCGACCTCGCGGCGCAGGTAGCCCTTCAGCTCCGGCCACTGGATCAACCCGTCGCCGTTGCCGGCCCCATCCTTGGCGTCGGCGAGACCCGAAACGCCCATCAGGAAACGGCTCGTCAGCAGGCCGAGCTTGTTCGTCTCGTCCCAGTTCGCGGGCGTCGCGCCGGAGGTGGCGACGAGGCGCACGATGCCGCTCTCCGCCTTCGGCCGGGCCGGGGCAAAGCCGGGCGCGGAGACCGCGAGCAGGCTCTCGCCCTTGCGCCCGGTCTCGCCGGTGAAGCAGGCATCGACCATCACCACGAGCTGGCGTTCGGGCCCGATCTTGCGCTTCACGAGGTCGAGGTTGCGGTAGAGGGTCTCGAGAGCATAGCCGCTCTCGCCCTGGTTCGGGTTGCCGTCCTCGGGCAGCAGGAAGGGCTGCCGCGTCGTCAGATCCGGCACGCCGTGGCCGGAATAGTACACGAACACGTTCGAGCGGCCCTCGCGCGTGGTGCGCCACAGCCGGCCCGATTGCGGATTGCGCTCGGTGCCGAAGACTTGGTTGAACTCGTTGAGCGTCGCGTCCTTCAGGATGAAGACGTTGCTCTCGCGGTAGCCGAGACGCTCGATGAGATAGGCGCGGATCGCCTCGGCGTCGTTGTGGGCGTAATCGACCGGCACCGCCTGCTTGTAGCTGCGGTTGCCGATCACCACCGCGACCGAGTCGGCGTTGTCGGTGAAGGACATCGCTTCGGGTGTCGCTTGGGCCAGCGCGAGTTCGGCCGGCACCACGAGGGCAAGGCAGGCGGCCAGGAGGAGCGCGGCTCCACGGAGCAATCGGCGCGCAGCGATAACCGGAGCCTGTCTCGGCATGCGGATCGTCCTCCTCTCGGTTCGCGGACCGAGGCTGTCATCCTTGGAGCGGGCGCGCCCGCTCTGGGACGCGGCCCAGGGGTAGCCGCTCGGGGGCTGGGAAACAATGTCGCCCTCCGGGCTTCGCCGCCCATCCGCGGAGAGCGGTCCCGCGCATCGGAGGCCGAATGGGACCGGCCTCGAAACAGGTCCGGCATCGTGGCGCTCAGCCCCCGGCAAACAGCGTGAGGATGAGGCCGAGGGCGGCGAGGTGGAGCGGTGAGATCGCGGTCAGCATCGCGGCGCCCCCTTACGGCAGGTAGAGGCCGCGGCCGCAGCGGCGCACCCGGCGGGTCTCGACATAGCCGGTATAGCGGTTGAACACCTCGACGGTGCGATAGAGACAGTACCGGCCGGAATTGCGCCCGTTGTAGTAGACGCCGCCATTGTCGAGATCGACGCCGAGGAATTCTTGATTGGCGGGCTGCGGAGCGGTCTCCTGGGCGAAGGCCGAGGGGGCGGCGCCGAGAAGGCCGGCACCGACGAGCGCGAAAATCATCAGCTTGTTCATGTCGCATCTCCCTGATCGGGCGGCGTCCATCCGCCCTCACCGGGGGCATGGAAGCGACAGACCGATTTTTGCGGAGGTTTGACTCGAAAAAACGCGGATCCTTCGTTTGCAGGT